>JAFPBP010000075.1 GCA_017424085.1 Clostridia bacterium | reverse complement strand
GCGCCTGTCCTTTGACCCCGAGGTCTTTCCCGTGCTTCTTGCCGACGGGGAGGCACAGAACGAGAAAGCGGTCTCCTTTACCATCGACGGCCTTCTGACCGCAAAAACCAAGAGCGACGCCTTTGCCGTGACCCGTGAATTTTTCCCCGCAGAGCACCTGCGTGCCGCCGTGGAGCGTACCACCGTCCGGAACCGCACCGACCGTCCCGTGACTCTGACCCTGTCCACCCCCTGCCGCCTCTTGGAGCGGGAGGTTCGGGGGACGAAGGGCGTGTATCTTTTGGAGGTGACCCACGATCCCGTGGACGTGACCCTGAAAGCGGGCGAAAAGGTTACTTACACCCTTGCCTGCACGGGGCGCATCGCCAACGAGCCTCCCGTGGTGGTGGACGGCGATCGGGAAAAGGCAAACCGCCGTCGTCGCATCCGTCAGCTGACCGAGGCGGTGTCTCTGGAAAGCGACGATAAAGAATTGGATACCATGTTCCGCTTTGCGGTCTTGCGTGCGGGCGAAAGCATTTTCCGAACCCTGACGGGGGATCTCCACGCTCCCGGCGGAAAGAATTTCTACGCTGCCACCTGGTGCAACGATCAGATCGAATATTCGGGTCCCTGGTTTGCTCAGACGGGGGATCGGATCGATCTGGGTGCGGCTCTGAACGCCTATCGGGAATACGTTCCCTTTATGAGTGATTCCTATACTCCCATCCCCAGCTCGGTCATCGCCGAGGGCTTGGATATCTGGGAGGGGGCGGGAGACCGCGGAGACGCCGCCATGTATCTCTTCGGCGGATCGTTGTATACTCTTCTTCTGCACGATCCTGCCGTGACCGCCGAAATGTGGCCTGCTCTTCGCTGGTGCGCCGAATATTGCCGCCGCAAGACCGGACCCGAGGGGGTCGTCTGCTCCAAGTCCGACGAGCTGGAGGGGCGCTTCCCCACCGACGGATACGCCAACCTGTCCACCTCCTGCCTTGCCTGCGGCGGATATCATCTGGCGGCGAAGGTCGCCGCAGAGATGGGTGAGAACGCCCTTGCGGAGGAATACGAGCAGCGCTGTGAGGCTCTGAAGGTTGCCATTGAGGCTTATTTCGGGGAGGATCTGCACGGATTCCATACGTACCGCTACACCAAGGGGCACGATACCCTCCGCTCCTGGATCTGCCTGCCCCTCTGCATGGGCATGTTCGACCGCGCCGAGGATACCTTGAACGCCCTCTTCTCTCCCTATCTTTGGACCAAGAACGGAATGCTGACCTGCGAGCGGGGCGAGGAGAACAAGAAGGATACTGTCTGGGACCGCTCCACTCTGTTTGCCTTCAAGGGCGCTATGTACGCCGATCGGGTGGATCCCACCTGGATGGCACTGAAGGATTACGTTCATACCCGTCTCTTGGGAGAGCGGGTTCCCTACGCCGTGGAGGCGTATCCCGAAAACAGCATGCGTCATCTGAGCGGCGAAAGCGCTTTGTTCTGCCGCATTTTCACCGAGGGTCTGTTCAAGCTGATGCCCGAGGGCAACGGCGTTTATTCCGTCACCCCCCGCCTGCCCGGTCAGCTGACCCACCTTTCGCTGAAGGGGCTTTGCCTGGGCGGACGTCGGGTCTCTCTGTCTTTGGAACGGGGCAAGCCCTGCCGCATTGACGTGGACGGCGCATTTTTTGCCGAATGTGCTTTGGGCGAAACGATTCTTTTGGATCTGAAGTGATTGCATAAAAGCGCAGGAATCGGGAATACTGATCTCAAACGAGAGAAAGGACCGATGATTGCGCTATGATCGAACAAGATACCGTTCGCCTCCTTCGGGAGTGCGATGCGGGGGTTACCATGGGGATCTCGTCCATCGAGGACGTGCTTCCCTTCGTTTCCTCCCGCGAAATGAAGCAGGCTCTGGAGTCCTGCCGTGACGAGCATTCCAAGCTGAATACCGAGCTGGGGGAGCTTCTGCAGCAGTACGGAGACGAGGGAAAGGATCCCAATCCCGTAGCCAAGAGCATGTCCTGGCTGAAAACGGGGGTGAAGCTGATGATCAACGAGTCGGACGCCACCGTTGCCGATCTGATGATCGACGGCTGTAACATGGGAGTCAAATCGCTGAATAAGTACCTGAACGAGTACGAGGCGGCGGACGAGGTCTCCAAGGACATTGCAAAGCGGCTCATCCATCTGGAGGAGAGCCTTGCCGAGGATCTTCGCCCCTACCTGTAAAACAGAACATGAAACGCGATGCCGCAAGAGATTTCTCTTGCGGCATCGCTTTCGTCCTTGGTTTCAGTTGTTCCGATTGCATCCGCAGCGGACGATCCCCGACGTGTTGTTGGTCGGCTGAGGATCTTCCTCGCAGCAGGCACCTGCGGCGAACAGGTTGAAGCCGTCCAGCCCGCATTTGCAGTCGTCGCAAAGCTCGGCGCCGTTGATCATCATCAGCGTGCGCCGCACCACCTCTGCGTAGACGGCGGGGGTAATGCCCAACGTTGCGGTCAGGTTTACGGTCACGCCGTTGCAGGGATCGGCGGTATCATCCACCGTCACCGACAGTTGGGGATTGATCACCTGCGCGTCTCCTCCGAATCGGAAGGAGAGCACGGGGGAGTTCCCGTTTTCGATGCAGGGGATGTTTGCCTTGGCAATGGCGAAGGATGTGGTCTGTGCCTCGGGCAGAAGGATCGCCTCGTTGGTGGCTACGTACACCTTGAAGCGGTACAGAGCGCCGCAGGAGCGAACCACCCCTTCAAATCCGAAACGGACGCGAAATTCCAGATTTCCGATGTCTTGAAGCAGGAGATAGGCGTCGGAGGGAAGATCCTGCGCCGCGCAGACGGGGTTGATCAGATCTCCGATGATGTTGGAGAGGTCTGCGGTGTAACGCCCGTTTTCAAAGGTGATCCCGTTGACGGCGGCTCCGTTGACCGTCACCTGTGCGGGGGTGATGACCGTTGAGGGACCGCTCTGCTCGGGCTCGTTGACCGAGAAGCAATCCAATTGAACATAGCTTTTTCGGATTTCAAAGACTGCGTCCTCGGATAGAGTGCCCGTTCCGCAGCAGCATCCGCCCGTGCAGGGGGTCAGCTCGTAGGCGCTGACGAAATTCTCGGGGGTGTTGGCGGTATTCAGCGCATAAAACAGAGAAGAACCGTCGGCTTTGTGCGCCGAGAAGATCTTATCTGCGTAGACGGCGGCGGATTCCGCTTTCTTCCACGGGAGATTCTTCGCTTGGAAGGGGGTTCCGCAGACGCCCGTATCGGGGCAGGAAAGAAGGGGTGCGGCTTGGGTAGCGTTGCAGTTGTAGCATTTCATGGTTGGCATCGTCCTTTTGGGGAAAAGATGATACACCGTTGTTTTGCGTATCACATATCTTGCGATATGTATCCGCACCCCTCAATCCATTCTATGCACCTGCCCTCGTTCGGGTTCCCGTTGCTGCTTCTGCATGATCCGCCAACGGAAGAATCCGTAGAGATCGTTGACCAGAAAGACGATGAAGCAGACCGCCACCGAAACGAAGGAGCGGTCGGAGACCGACGCCAGAACCCACAGAAGGATCAACACTACGTCGTTTGCCGCATACGCCATGGCGAACCAGGGACTGCGGCGGAAGGTGAGATAGACAGCCACGAAGCTGGTGGTCACCGACAGAGTGGAGGGGATCAGGTTTTGTGTTTCAAAATAGGCGAGGATGAAATAAAACAACACCGTCACCGCCGCCGTCAGCGGGATCAACCATAGGATCTCTCTGTGGGACAGCCGATTTACCTCCACCTGCGTCCGATTCCCCCGATAGGGATGCCTCAGCCAAGAGATGAGGGCAAAGAGCGCCATGGGGGCGGTCATGCCGAGATAGGTGATCATTTC
>JAFPBP010000074.1 GCA_017424085.1 Clostridia bacterium | reverse complement strand
GTTATAGGTATTGAACATATCGCGCTCGGGAATATTACCCGCCTTTGCGATCAGATCGAAAATGGGAAGGACCTTCACGGCGCTCTTGGTGATCTTGGCACCCAGCCCGTCGGGAATGCTTCTGGGAATATTTTCGTAGAAGCCGCCGCCGGTGATGTGGGAAATGCCCTTCACGTCAACCTTTTCCAGCAAAGCCAGAACCGACTTGACGTAAATGCGGGTGGGAACCAGCAACGCCTCGGCGATGGTCTTCCCGCCCAGCTCCTCACGGGGAACGTACAGATCGGGGTTGTTGTTATCAATATCAAAGACCTTGCGGCAGAGGCTGAATCCGTTGGAGTGGATTCCGGTAGAAGCCAACGCGATGACCACGTCGCCCTCCGCCATGCGGGTATTATCGAGGATCTTCTTTTTGTCCACGATACCGACGGCAAAGCCCGCCAGATCGTAATCCTCCACGGGCATCATGCCGGGATGCTCTGCGGTTTCTCCGCCGATAAGAGCCGCGCCCGACTGAACGCACCCTTCGGCAACGCCGCTGACGATGGCAGCGATCTTCTCGGGGACGTTCTTTCCGCAGGCGATGTAGTCCAAGAAGAACAGGGGCTTTGCGCCAACGCAGATGATGTCGTTTACGCACATGGCAACAGCGTCGATGCCGATGGTATCGTGCTTATCCATGAGAATGGCAAGCTTCACCTTGGTGCCGCAGCCGTCGGTTCCGGAAACGAGAACCGGCTCCTCCATGCCTGCCACGGGAAGCCCGAAGCAGCCGCCGAAGCCGCCCACATCGTCCAGGCACCCCTCGTTACGAGTCCGTGCCACGTGTTTTTTCATCAGTTCAACAGCCTTATACCCTGCGGTAATATCAACGCCCGCGGCGGCGTAGCTGTCGGATTTGGATTGCATGCTCATTTGTATATCCTCCTTATTCTTTTCCGTTCCAACAATATGTACAAAGCTTTTCGGGATCGATCCCGATGGCGCTCAGAATTCCTTCCAGAGATTGGAATTCCAAAGAAGAGAATCCGAATTTATCGCTGATTGCCCGACGCAGGGCTCTCCCACGCTCGGTATCGGAGCGACTGTATTCATCCAGATGGTTGAAGCCCTCTTCTCCCTCCAGATCGAGAATGACGCGGCGCGCCAGCAGCTCCATCTCGCTGTTTGCGCGGGAGAAGTTCAGGTATTTACAGCTGTACATGATGGGCGGGCATCCCGAACGCATATGCACGCTCTTGGCGCCGTTCTCATAGAGAAACTCCACCGTTTCTCTCAGCTGGGTGCCGCGGACGATGGAATCGTCCACGAAGAGAAGGTTCTTCCCTTCAATAAACTCACGAATGGGGATCTGCTTCATCTTAGCCACCCGATCCCGTTCGGATTGGCGGCTGGGGGTAAAGCTTCGAGACCACGTGGGGGTATATTTGATATAGGGGCGAGCGAAAGGCACGTGGCAGCGGTTGGCGTACCCGATGGCAAGGGGAGTTCCCGAATCGGGAAGTCCGCTGACGTAATCCAGATCCGCGTGAGCACCCTCGTTCGCATCGGTCTCGGCAAGGATCGCGCCGTCCCGATTCCGCATGGCTTCCACGTTGACTCCTTCGTAGGTGGAAGCGGGATAACCGTAATAGGTCCAAAGGAACGCGCACATCCGCATCTTCTCCCCCGGGGGGACCAGCTGCGTGATGCCCTCGAGAGAAAGCTCAACGATCTCTCCGGGGCCCAACTCCTTCGTGACGGTATAACCAAGCTTTTCGCAGGCAAAGGATTCAAAGGAGGCACAATAATCGCCGTCCCGCTCCCCGATCTCCACGGGGATTCGTCCCAGCAGATCCCGCGCTGCGATGAGGTTCCCGTTCTCCTTGAGGATCAGAATGGAGGCAGAGCCTTCAATGCATTGCTGGGCAAAGCGGATGCCCTCCGCAATGGAATCCCGCTGACTGATGAGCGCCGCGATCAATTCCACGGAATTGACCCGTCCGCCCGTCATGGCGGAGTAATAACCGCCGCCCTCTGAAAAATACCGTTCGATCAGATCCTTGGAATTGTTGATCACGCCAACCATGCAGATGGCGTAGGTTCCGAGCTTGGAACGGAAGAGCAGAGGCTGAGGGTCAGAATCGCTGATGCATCCGATGGCGGACGTTCCCCTCATCTCTTCAAAAATATTTTCAAACTTGGTGCGAAACGGGGAATTCTGAATGTTGTGAATCTCCCGTTGCAACCCCACGTCGCGGTCGCATGCTGCCATGCCGCCCCGATGGGTTCCCAGATGGGAATGGTAATCGGTGCCGAAAAAGACGTCGGCAATGGCATCCTGCTTACAGACTGCGCCGAAAAAGCCACCCATAAATACCTTCCTTTCGGTAAACGATCGGGATACGCCCGATCAGTGATTGAATTCCGCTTCCACGGCAACGTTCTTGGCACGAACTCCGTCCGCGTCGCTTGCCCGCTTTGCATCCAGCTTTGCCGCAAGATCTGCGTCGGACACCGCCAGGATCTGAAGAGCCAGCAGCGCCGCATTTCCGCCGCCGTTCACGGCAACGGTTGCAACGGGGATACCTGTGGGCATCTGCACCGTAGACAACAGAGCGTCCATCCCGCTCAAGGGACCCGATTCGGCGGGAATGCCGATCACGGGGAGGGTGGTGTTTGCGGCAAGGGCACCTGCCAGATGAGCCGCCATACCCGCAACGGCGATGATCGCCCCAAAGCCGTTCTCACGGGCGTGCAGGGCAAAGTCCCGAGCCTCCACGGGAGTACGGTGCGCAGAATAAACGTGAACCTCGTAGGGAGCCTCAAAGGAGTCCAGAATCGAGGTTGCTTTGCGGACGATGGGAAGGTCGCTGTCGCTCCCCATAACGATGCCGATTTTTTTCATAGTGGAATATCCTCCTGTAAACTGTCTTCAAAAATGATAAAAGGGCACGCTCCCCTTCGGAAGTGTGCCCAGACGGTCGGCAAAACAGATTCTTTGTTCCACGTGGTTGTCCACTTGTTCCGTCAGTAGCAAAGAACCGAATAAGGCGATAGGTCGTATCGTCTTATATATTATACCATATTGGATTGGAAATGTCAATCGAAGAAATTGCAAACTATTTTAGAACGTTTTTCGACAGAATTGCTCAGCGGCGCTGATCGGGGTCCTCCACCGAGTATCCGCGCTTATTGAGGATGTTTTTCAGCTCCTCCATAAAGGACTCGGTATCCTTGAACTGACGATACACCGAAGCGTAGCGAACGTAGGCGACGTCGTCGATCTCGCGAAGCTTATCCATGACGTATTCGCCGATGCGGGAGGTGGATACCTCCTTGTCCAGATCGCTGACCAGCGCGTTTTCGATATCCGCCGCAGCCTGCTCCAGAACGGCATAGGAGATGGGGCGCTTACCGCATGCCTTCAGCATACTGGAAAGAATCTTTTCCCGATCGAAGATTTCGCGGGAACGGTCTTTTTTCACCACAACAAGAGGGGAATGCTCCACCGCTTCAAAGGTGGTAAAACGGCGCCCGCAGTCCTCACACTCGCGGCGACGCTTGATGCGATCGTCTGCATGACGGGAGTCGAGAACCTTGCTGTCAACCGATCCGCAATAGGGACATTTCATAAAACAGTCTCCTTTCCCCGCGGTCATAAACAAAATGCGGGGGCATAATAATGAACTGTGGATATTATACACCAAAATTCCCGGTTTGTCAAGGGAGAAAGGGGGAAAACCATGAGAAAACCTTATCGGGCATTGATTTCGGTGCCCGTCTTCCCTGCGGTAATGGTGATGGGGGCGCTGATTCTCCGTCTGCCGATCCTACGAATTTTAGGTTTGGGGCTCCTTGCGATAACGGCGACGGCATTATGCGCAATGTTGCTTTATCCAAAAGAAGAGGAACCGCTTCCCGTCGGATGGAAACGAGACCTGAGGCGCATGAAACGGGTCGTGGAAAAGATCAAAAACAGAGACGTTGGGCGGGGTGGACGTGAGATCCTGACCGAGCTGATCCAATGCGAGGGGACCCTTCCCTATCTTTCCGCGGCGGCACGGCGGGAGATTACGGAATATTATCTGCCCACATTTTACCGTTACCTGACCGCTTACCGAACCTTTGAGGAATGCAACGAGGGGAACCCTGCCATCTTAGAGACCATGACGGAGATGGAACGCGCCATGGAGGTGATGGCGGAAAATTTCCGAAAAACCTGCAAACGAAACGAGCAGACAGCATCACTGAACCTGAAGGCGGAAACGGCGGTGCTGTATAAAAAACTCAACGCACGGGGAGAAATGCAATCATGACCAAGCCTGCAGCACCCGACTTAAACGACGTAAACGCCGTACTGAACTACGGAGCCGAAGCACAAGCCCGCGTGGCGGAATTTTCCGAGGTTGCGCTGGAAAACCTGAAGGCGAAGGATCTGGGCGAAATCAGCGGAAAGATCACGGAACTGATCGTGCGGCTCAAGGAGCCCTCGGGAGAGGAAAAGCCGTCGATCCTTTCGGTCTTCCGCAAGCCCGCAACGGCGGCGGAGGGGCTGAAGCTGCGGTACCAAAAGGCATGTGACGCCGTAGATCGGATCTCTCTTTCCCTGCAGGGGCATCGGGATTTATTGATGAAGGACATCGAGCTTCTTGAGCTTCTGTACACCATGAATCGGGAGCAGTATGAGGATCTGACCGCCCACATTGAGGAGGGGCGCGCGGCTCTGGAGCGGTTTCGAACCGAAACCGCGATCCCTCTGCGGGAGAGAGCGGAGAAGAACGAGGATCCGCGGGACGCACAGGCGGCTCGGGACGCCATGGAAAAATGCGAACGCTTTGAAAAGAAGCTTCACGATCTGGATCTGACCCGTACCGTATCTCTGCAAATGGCACCCCAGATCCGCATTTTGCAAAACAACAATACGGTCATGGCGGAAAAGATCCAATCGTCGGTGGTCAACACCATTCCCTTGTGGAAGAGTCAGATGGTACTGACGCTGGGAATGGAAAACTCCCGAACCGCCATTGAACTGCAGACCAAGGTATCCGACATTACGAACCTTTTGCTGAAGAAAAACGCAGAAGCCCTGCGGGAAACGACCCTTGCGGTCACGCGGGAGTCGGAGCGAAGCTGCATTGCGCCCGAGACGCTGAGAGAGACCAACGAAATCCTGCTTGATACATTAAGCGAAATGTTGAAAATCAGAGAAGAAGGACAAAAAGCCCGCAGGGAGGCGGAGGGAGAGCTTCGGAGATTGGAGCAGGAGATCCGTCGCAAGCTGATTTCATCAAGGGCGTAAAAAGAGGTGTGACTGCGTTCCCAAACGGGAAATCGCAATCACACCTTTTCGTTATTCGGAATAATACGCCTCGGCGCGGCGGGCGTCGGCGGGAGTGGTGATCTTAAAATTCTCGCATTGACAAAGAACCATTTTCACCCGACCGCCTGCGGCACGGACCAGTCCTGCGTCATCGGTAAAGCTCTGCCCTGCCGTAGCCCGACAGGAAGAAAGATACAACTCTTTTTCAAAGATCTGCGGAGTTGCCGCGGCAACGAGGGAGGCTCGATCGGGAGTAGCGACGATAAACCCCTCTGTATCCACCTGCTGAACCGTATCGTATACGGGAAGCCCCGCGCAAACGGCACCGTAACGCTCCGCTTCCCTGTGAAGGCGGTCGATCTCTTGAGGAGAAATCAACGGACGGGCGCCGTCGTGAATGGAGATATGCGTGACCGAATCGGGCAGGGCTTCCACTCCGCGAAGGACCGATTCCCCTCGGGTTGCTCCACCCTCCACTACGGCAATAACCTTGGAATAGGAGGAAGTCAGTTCCCGCACCAAGTCTATGGATTCCTTGCGAGTAACGATCACAATACAGGACACGGTGGCGGCATTCTGAAAGGAATAGACCGTCCGATCCAGCACGGGGCGCCCCCCAAGGGAATAAAATAATTTATCCGACCCAAAGCGGATTCCCGACCCTGCGGCAGGGAGGATCACGCCAAAGCTGCTTTTTTTCATGAACTTGCCCTCCTTTTTCTCTATTATACCACTCCTTTTCGGAAATGTCAAGATTTCGCCCCGAATTCGTTGGGCTTTTTTAATATAATTATAGTACCATTTATGTATATAATTTTTTGACCGACGAAAGGACATTGTTATGATACGGATCGCTCCCTCACTGCTTGCCTCGGACTTTGCAAACCTGCAAAAGGAAATTGAATCGGTGTCTCATGCGGATTTTCTTCACGTGGACATAATGGACGGTGTATTCGTCCCCAATCTTGCCATGGGAGTAAGCACGGCTGCTGCCATCGGAAAGGTCACCAAGATTCCCATGGACGTGCATCTGATGATCATCCGTCCTCAGAATTACATTGAAGCCTTTGCGAAAGCGGGGGCAGAGATCATCACGGTCCACACCGAAAGCGATTGCGATTTGGGCGAATGCATTGCCAAGATCAAGGCGTGCGGCAAAAAGCCCGGTCTCGTCATCAACCCCGACACGCCCATTGACGCGGTCCTCCCCTATCTGGAGGAGCTTTACATGGTTCTGGTCATGACTGTACAGCCCGGATTCGGCGGTCAGAAGTGCCGCGAGGATTGCTTCGAGAAGGTGCGCGCTCTTCGAAAGATCATCACCGAGCGTGGGCTTTCGGTCCATATTGAGGTGGACGGCGGGATCACCGCAGAAAACGCACCCAAAGCCATTGCTGCAGGAGCGGACGTTCTGGTGGCAGGATCCTCGGTCTTCGGCGCTCCCGACCGTAACGCCGCCATCGACGCATTGAGAGGAATCTGATCATGTTATTCGCACCCGCATACGAAAAGACCATCCGCGAGATCACCGTGGACATCCGAAACTACATCACCGATCCCGAAACGACGGTGGTGGTAAACATGGATACCACCAACGGATTCTTCAAGCGAGGCAAAATGGCGTCCCCCCGCCTGCGCGCCATCATTCCCCAAATCAAACGGGTAAACGAATACTATCTGGACAGCCCCAAGCTGTTCTTTACCGACGTGCACGAAAAGAACGCGGAGGAGTTCGAGACCTACCCCGTTCATTGCGTGGACAAGTACGAGCAGGAGATCATTTCCGAGCTGGAGGATTTTGCGGAGGTGGGCGAGGTGATCGCCAAAAACTCCACCAACGGATTTTTCTCCAAGGGGTATCTGACCTGGCTTGCCAAGCACAAAGAGATCGAAAACATCATCATCGTAGGCGGTTGCACCGACACCAGTATTCTGCAGTTTGCGCTGGCACAGCGCGCCTATTGGAACGAAAACAATAACAACAACCGTATCATCGTCATGGAGAACGCCGTGCAGACCTATCACGACGATATTCACAACGGAGATCTGATGCACAACGTTGCCCTCTTCAACCTGTACATGAACGGCATCAAGCTGGCGAGACTGTAACATGAGCGAAAAAACTCCCATACAGAGGCTATACGAGCGCATTCCGTCCTTCTCCTGCAAGGAGGGATGCACCGACTGCTGCGACAACTGGATCCAGTTTGCCCCCGAGGAAGAGGAACGGTGCGGCGGATTTGATTGCAAAGAAAGCGGTTGCCCCAAGCTGGACCCGCAGAGGGGATGCACGGTCTATGAAAACCGTCCCTTTATCTGTCGTCTCTTCGCCTCCTGCACGCCTCTCCCCTGTCCTCACGGGTACGGACCCGAGCACCCCTTGACCAAAGAAGAAACCGACGCTTTACTGAAGGAATACCTTCGGCTGAGAAAGGAACAGCTCCATGGCAGCAAAAGCGACCAATAAAGCAAAAACCGTATACGTCTGCTCCGAATGCGGCAACGAAAGCCCCAAATGGGCGGGGCAATGCGCCGCCTGCGGAGCTTGGAATTCCTATTTTGAAGAGATCCAACAGCCCGAAAAGCCTCTGCCCGCCATGGTGGCGGATCCCCTGAAGAGAGCCACTCCAAAGCGTCTTCGGGAGATCTCGGCAGAGAACGAGCTTCGCCAGACCACGGGAATTTCCGAGTTGGACCGCGTGCTGGGAGGAGGGATCGTGAAGGGATCTCTGATCCTGGTCAGCGGAGAACCCGGCATCGGCAAATCCACCATTCTTCTGCAGATGTGCATGAAGATGCGGGACATGCGGATCCTGTACGTTTCGGGAGAGGAATCCCCCCGACAGATCAAGCTTCGCGCCGATCGGGTGGGAGAATATCCCGAAAACCTGTTCATCCTCCCCGAAACCGACATTGCCGCCGTAGTTGCCCGCACGGAGGAAATGGTGCCCGACCTTTTGGTGGTGGACTCCATTCAGACCAAGTATCGGGAGGATATGACCTCGGCGCCCGGATCGGTGCCGCAGGTAAGAGAATGCACGTCGGAGCTGATGCGTCTTGCAAAGGCGAACGAGATCCCCACCTTTGTGGTCAGCCACGTAAACAAGGAGGGCGCCATTGCGGGACCCAAGGTCATGGAGCATATGGTGGACGCAGTTCTGTATTTTGAAGGAGAACGTTCCTCGGATCACCGAATCCTGCGTGCCATCAAGAACCGTTTCGGCTCCACCAACGAAATCGGCGTATTTGAAATGACCGACCGCGGGTTAAGAGAGGTAACCAACCCATCGGAGCTGTTTTTGTTGGACAAGCCCGAGAACGTTTCGGGCATTTCCACGATCTGCGTCATGGAGGGCACCCGCCCCATCATTGCAGAGGTTCAGACCTTAGTTTCCAAGACCCCCTTCCCCTCCCCCCGTCGAACTACGGTGGGCTTTGATTATCAGCGGTTGAATCTGATTTTAGCGGTTCTGGAGCGGCGGTGCGGTCTGTTTTTCGGAACCACAGACGTTTACGTGAACGTGATCGGTGGGCTTCGTCTGGACGAGCCTGCGGCGGATCTGGGCGTGGCGGTGGCAATGGTATCCGCAATGAAGGATTTCGTCATTCCCGAAAAGACCCTGTTCATCGGAGAATTGGGGCTTGCAGGCGAGATCCGTGCCGTTTCGGGCATTGAAAAACGAATCAACGAGGCGGCATCCCTGGGCTTTACCCGTTGCGTGATCCCTGCCCGAAACCGTCCCAAGGGAAATTTCCCCCTGGAGATCATTCCCGCTTACTCACTGAAAGACGTACTGAACAAGCTGTAAGGAGCGAAATATGACCTATTCCGTATTTCTCGATTTTGACGGAACCATTCTTCCCGAAAGCGCAGACCGCCAAGGGATCAAGATTTCAGACCGTCTGCTCAACGCCTTGAACAAGGCGAAGGCGGCGGGGCACCGTATTTTTCTGAACACGGGGCGCCCCCTGTCTACCCTCCCGGTGGATGCACTTCGGGGCTTCAAGTTCGACGGATACCTCTGCGGAAGCTGCTATATCAACGTGGGAGGGCGCGTTCTCATGTCCGACCGAATGACGGCAGATCAGCTGCAGCCCGTGGTGGCTCACTTTTACGGAACCGACACGGTGGTGCTTCTGGAGGGAGAATTCGTTACCTATGCGGCGCACGCCAAGGAAAGCGCAAACTTCGTGCCCGTCAGCGATATGCGGGAGATTTTCAAAATCTGCGAGCTTGAGCCCATTACAAAAATGACCATTCTCAAATATTTGCAGGGGGACGATCTGGAATTCGTCCGAGAGTTCGGCGATCCCATCCTGCGAGACGATGCGGGCTTCACAGAACTGGTCCCCAAGGGGCACGACAAGGCTTACGTGGTGAAAAAGACGGTGGAATATCTGGATCTCGACCCCGAAACGGTCATTGCCGTGGGAGATTCCCGCAACGACATTGCGGTTCTGGATTGGGTCAAATATCCCGTCGCCATGGGCAATGCCTCGGACGAGGTGAAATCCCACGCAAAATACGTGGTACCCTCGGTGGAGAAGGACGGAGTTTGTGAAGTATTGGAGAAGTTGCCGAAATGATCCCTTACGTATTTTTTCTTGACATTGACGATACGATCCTGTACAAAAAGGACAAGTACGACCAAGGATCGGTCTCCCCTCGCGTGCTGAGCGCCATGCAAAAAGCACGGGACATGGGGCATTACGTTTACATCAACACGGGACGCGCGCCCTCGTATTTCACCGATCTGATCCGCTCTCTTCCCGTGGACGGATACGTTTGCGGGTGCGGAGCGTACGTTCTGTGCGGCGACGAAGTTCTGTACCAAGCGAATTATCCCAACGACGTGATCGCCCGCTGGATGAAGGAGCTTTCCAACCCAGACGATCCCGGATTCGTCGTGGAGGGAGTAAAGCGGATCTTCCGCTACCGCAATTCCTACTGGGCACCCGAAAAGGATTGGGTCCTCAGCGATTCGGTGGAGGATTTTTACACCTTTCTGAAGGATGATTCGGTGGTCAAGGCGAGCGTTTGTCAGGACATTGACCCTTCCATTCTGCCCCGTCTGCGGGAGGATTTCTGGGTCATCCACCACCCCACGGAGCATTACACCGAATGCTGCGTCAAGGGCTGCTCCAAAGCCACGGGCATGAAGATCATCATGGATCACTACGGGCTTTCCATGGATCGGAGCGTTGCCATCGGAGACAGCGAAAACGATCTGGACATGATCAAGGCGGCGGGCATCGGCGTGGTGATGGGACAGGCACGGGACGAAATCAAGCAATATGCGGATCGGATCACCGAGCCCCTGCTCAACGACGGCGCCGCAGTTGCCATCGAAGCTCTCATTCAAGGAGAAGAAGCATGAAGATTCTGGTTACGGGCTTCGACCCCTTCGGCGGAGAAGCGATCAATCCCTCCATGGAGGCGGTGCTTGCCCTTCCGAGCAAAATCGGAGATGCGACGCTGATCAAGGTGATCCTGCCCACAAAATTCCGTGAGGCGGGCGAGATTCTGATGCGTGAGATCGAGGCACACCAACCTGACGCGGTGGTTTCCATCGGGCAGGCAGGAGGCAGAAGCGCCATCACCCCCGAGCGGGTGGCGGTCAACCTTCGGGATGCCTCCATTCCCGACAACGGTGGTGTTCAACCCACAGATGAGACAATTTTCCCCGAAGCCCCCACGGCGTATTTCGCAACGCTTCCCATCAAAAAGATCGTGGCAACGCTGAAGGAGGCGGGGATTCCCGCGACGATCTCCAACACGGCGGGGACCTTCGTCTGCAACGAGGTGATGTATACCGTCCTGCACGAGGCGGCGCAAAAACGCCCCGCAATGACGGCAGGATTCATTCACATCCCCTTCACGGAGGAGCAGGCGGCGAAAAAGCCCGAGGGAACTCCGTTTCTCACGAAAGAGGTCATCCTCCAAGGAATCATAACGGCGCTGAAGGTCGTTTCCATGGAACAATAAAAAAACGAACTCCGCAGAGAGAACACTCTGCGGAGATTTTTTATCAGCTTTTGGGAGAAATGCGGAACAAAACGAAGGCGTCCTTTTCCAGAACACACCGACAGGTCAATCGCCCGTTAACCGTCGAGCACTCGGACTCGGAGGTAACGCGCAAAAAGCCGTCACCGTTCCCCGTAACGACGTTGTTGAACCTACGGTCGCACAGAAGCTGCTCACAGCGGTAGGTGCCGTCGGGCAGGGAAAACAGCTCAAGATCGCAGGCTACCGTCTCCCCCGTGGGGTTGATGCAAAGAACGTTGAGAACGTCTCCGTCAGCCACGGCAAGGGCGCGATAGGGAACGTCGGGGCCGTCGCATTGAGAAACCGCCGCTCTCAAACGGGTGCCCTTCAAGGAATGAAGCAGTTCCACCGCAAGCCCGTTGGGGGTAGCGGAATAGGAGCCGTCCTCATTGAGCAAAAACTGCGTGAAGGACATCTGAAGAATGGGATTGTGGAAAGTACACCAGGGGAAGAAATAAACATCGTCAAACTCAGAATCGCTCCATGCGATCAGATAGGTCAGAATTCCCGCCGCATTGTGCAGAGAATCCCCGTCCACCCCCGTGGTTGAAGCCTTTCCCAGCTCGTTGAGGAACACGGGCTTTTCGGGGAGGGACAGGTCGCGGAGCAGTTGACGGTGCCATTCCGCAATGACCCGAAGTTTACCGACCCCGCCCAAAGATGCGATCTCGGGCTTGCCGTCGGTAAACAGACGCTTGGAGGCGGGAACGTTATAAAGATGGTAGGAATAAAACGCCATGGGGCATTCGCCGATCTCGCTTTGCTTCAAGATGGTCATCACGTCGCGGACCAGATCCCAATGGACCAGCGGCTCCGCAATGGCAAAGCCGCCCAACTCCAAGGGCATCTCATACCCGTGCCTTTCGTTCAGACGGGTCACAGCGCGGTGCGCGCAGAGATAAATTTTGCAATACTCCTCTGCGGAAAGGCGCCCGAAGGATTTCAGATCCACCTCGTTGCAGCATTCCACGTAGCGAACGTTGGGGGCAAGGGCTTTGCAATGCTCCACAGCGCGCTCAAAGATCGCCTCGTACTGCTCGTAGGTGATCACCCCGTCGGAAACCTCCCGTTCCAGACGGCGCACGTTAAGGAGCAATTCCTTTGCGTGGGCGGCGTGGGAGGTCAGATAACCGCAAAAACGGGTACCCGAAGGGGCGGGGACGATATTCTTCCAGTCATAGGGGTAGTGCAGCTCCGTGACGGGATAACGGGCTTTTCCGATCTCATAATCGGGATAATAGGTATCGGTTCGGTAATCCCAATACTCGTCCAGCGTAACCCAAACGCGCATGATCTCAGCCTGCCCCACGCGGGATTCCAGATAGGAGGGGAAATCCTCGGGAGGAGTATAGCGTAGAGTGCTGTTCTGCCATTTGGTAGGATCGGAGTACGTGCCGAGGGGGGCTTTTGCGTTGATCTGTACCTTCATCGTAGCATACCTCGTTTCATTCGGTCTTTGCATCCATTATAGCAAAAAGAACGGGCGTTGTATAGCAGAATCTACCGATATTTTATCAGATCATTCCGAATCTGCGGGCTTTTTCTTATAAGTACGGAAAATGGAATAATACACGGGGATCCCGACGAGGGGGAAGAGCATGCCCACAAGCATGCCCATCTTCATGCCCAACTGCTCGGGGGCAAGAGACAGAGTCTGCGCCAGATCCGAAAGCGCGGGGACCTTGATGGCAAGGTCGGTGATGACACCCACCAGCTGAGGCGCCACGGAGGCACCCATATCGCCGCCCGCCGCCATCAGAGCAAAGATGAAAACTCCGCCTGCGGGAAAACGGTCGGAGGCTACGATCAGGTTGCCGGGCCAGAGCATGGAGGTGCAAAATCCCGTAAGGCCGCACGCCAAAAGACCGAAGATGGGGAAGGGCGAAACGGCGGCAATGCAATAGCAGAGGGTAGCACCGATCCCGCCGAGGAACAGGACCTTTCCGATGTTTTTGCCGTATTTTGCATACATAGAACGCCCCAAGCCCAGCATGACGGAGAAGAGGGCAACGCCAAAGATATCTCCCCAGACCTTGGGGATCCCCAGCGCCTGCTCCAGATAGCCCGAAGCCCATTGTGCCATAGTGCATTCGGAAGCACCGCCCAGGAAGATCGCAAGAACGCAGAGCCAAAGCCCACGGTTCTTCAGAAGCTGAAGGGCACCCGAAGCACGCTCGGGGGTATCCATATGGGGGATCTCCGCACCCGCAAAAAGGATAGCAGAGGTCAGAGGAATCAGCAGGAACAAGAATGCCAACCAATACCAATTCTCTCCGTGGAACACGAGGAGGAAGACGGTGCTGATCAGAATGACGCCCACAACACCCCACGCATAGATGGAATGAAGCTTGCTCATTTCACGGTCGGGATCCTTGGCGGGGATAGCGGCAATGACGGGGCTGATCAGAACCTCCCCGAGTCCTGCCGCGGCGGAAAAGATGATGGTACCAAAGACCAAGCCCACGTACGCGGTATCGGGGAAAATCAAGGGATAGATGGCGTAGACCGCAAGACCGCAAACGGCGATGACCGGCATGGTTTTAACGGTTTTGGGGATATTGAACCGATGAGAGAAGAAGGAAAAGATCAGATCGATGGTCAGCTGAGTGCAGAAATTGATCAGAACCAACAATCCCAGCAAGGAATAGGAAATTCCGTAGAGGGAACGGAAGGTAAGAAACAGCACGGGAGAAAGATTCCCTACTGCCGACATGGTGATATTGGAGGTGTAGCAGGCATACTTGAGGCGCTTAAATTTCGGGTCCATAGCAAAAAGCTCCTTTTATAAAAAGTTTCTTTTCCCACAAATAAATTCATGGGAAAAGAGAAAATCGTATCAAATTTTTATACCGTCGGGCAAGGACAGCGAGAAACAAACGACCGGCACGCCCTTCGCCGTTACGTCCTCTCCCACGGGGACGAATCCGATCCGTTGACAGAGGCGGAGGGAGGGAGTGTTGGACTTGCGGACGCGAGCGGTAAGGACCGAATATCCCTTCTCCGAAGCCACGTGGCAAAGAGCGCGAACTCCTTGCGTTCCGTAGGTTTTTCCGCGATAATCGGAAAAAACGTGAGCTCCCGCGCTGACGCTTCCGTCAGGCTGCTCGCAGAGGTTTACGTATCCCACGGGCTCGTCCTCGGCAAGGATGGCAAAGAACTCCAGATAGCGCCCCTCGTAGAGGCGGGAGTTCCAGGAATCCACCAGCTCAGACAACGCAACCTCGGTCATTTTGGGATATAAATACCGCTTCAGCAGAGGAACGTCATCCTTGGTGAAAGAGCGCAAAGTGACTTTTTTCGGTTGCGGCTTCCGCGCAACGCGAAGGTCTCGGAAGAAATCCGACAGCAGGGCGGAGCATTCCGATTCCAATACGCCGAAGATGACCTGCGGGCGGTGATTGAAGGGCAAGGACGGCAGATCGCACAGACTCCCCATGCACCCAGCCTTGGGATCTGCGGCACCGATAAAAACCCGACCGATGCGGGAATTGATGATGGCACCCGTGCACATGGGGCAGGGCTCCAGCGTCA
Organism: Clostridia bacterium; assembly: GCA_017424085.1. Taxonomy (GTDB): domain Bacteria; phylum Bacillota; class Clostridia; order Oscillospirales; family UBA644; genus RGIG995. Next base: position 12,246 of record JAFPBP010000074.1, on the reverse strand, counting down.
CGTACAGATCGCAATCCTCCAGCCGCCAACCGCCAAGCTTGCGGCAGGCACGGTGAATGGCGATCATTTCGGCATGCAGAAGCGCGTTTTTTCCACTCTCCCGTTTGTTATATCCGCTTGCGATTACCTTTCCGTCCCGCACGATCACTGCACCCACGGGGACCTCCCCCAGAGCCGCCGCCTTTTTCGCACAGGTCAGGGCACGGCGCATGTATCCTTCGGGAGTCATTCGGCAACCGCCTTTGCAACCAGATGGATCTCGGTCTCACTGGAAAGCATATGATGGAAGGACATGGTGTACTTCAGATCCAGCTCTCCCCCGTTTTCATCCATGGTGGAGGAAATATCACGGGTGGTCACGTGGATATTCATCATATGATTATCGGAAAGGCATTCCACGTTGGGACCCTTACGGAAATCAAACAAGACCGAATCCCGCTCGTTATTGGCAAGAACACGGACGTGATTTTTATTTTTAATGTAGAACTTCACATGGTCACCGATCTCGGAAAGAATCTTCTCTCCGTCGAACTCCACCACGTAGGAATCGTTTTCCCGACTGATGGTTCCGTAGGTGAACAGGTCGGAAAAGTGCTTTCCGTCCCGGGTGGTATCCATGCGGATGATAGCTGTTTTCATAAAATCCTTTCAATCGTCGGTTTTTACGGAGACCTTTTCCACGGCTCCGTCAATGTTCTGATTCAGAAACATTCCCGCGATATGAGAAAAATTGCCGACTTCGTCGCTGACGTAATAGCGGCGTTGACCTTCGGCGGCAGAAGAAAGCTGATTCTGAGCCTTCAAAGCCGCGGCAAGAGCAAGGGCGGCTTCCTTCCCCGAATCGATAAGCGTAACGTGATCGCCAAGGATTCGCCCTAACACGGGCTTGAGCAAGGGATAGTGGGTGCAACCCAGAATCACCGTATCAACGCCCGCCTCCTGCAGGGGAGCGATATACTCCTTCACCGCAAGCTCGGTGATGGGATGATCCAGATAGCCATTCTCCACCAAAGGCACGAACAAGGGACAAGCCTGCGCCGTCAGTTGAATGGACGGGTCAATGGCTCCGATGGCGGTCTGATAGGATTGGCTCTTCACCGTGGCAGAGGTGCCGAGAATTCCGATTTTACCGTTACGGGTGGCATTACAGGCGGCACGGGCGGTGGGCTCCACCACGCCGATGACAGGGATCTCAGTCATTGCCCGCAGATCGGAGAGGGCAACGGAGCTGATGGTTCCGCAGGCAACGAGAACCGCCTTGGGGTTCTTATCCAGCAAAAACCGCAGATCCTGCATGGCAAATTTTCGGATGGTATCCCGAGAACGGGTCCCGTAGGGCACCCGCGCCGTATCGCCGAAATAGACGATATCCTCTCCGGGCAGGATCTTGATCAGTTCCCGAACGGCGGTCAAGCCGCCCAATCCCGAGTCGAATACGCCGATGGTTTGTTCAGACATCACGAAATCTCCTTTGATCGTTGTGCACCAACCACGCGCTCCACGCCGCCGTAATCCCGAACCGTAAAGGGAGCGTCGTACCCCGCTTCACGGAACAGCTCGGCAATGGCAGACGCCTGACCGATGCCGCATTCAAAGAGCATAAAGCCGCCGTCGCGCAGGTTTGCGGCGTAACGGCGAAGAATGATCCGATAAAAATCCAGCCCGTCGTCTCCCCCGTCCAAAGCCGTTACGGGCTCCTTTTGAACCTCCGCAGAAAGGGTGGAGAGATCAGAGGTGGGAATGTAGGGCGGATTGGACAGGATCATATCGTAGACCCCGTCCACGGGATCCGAAAGAACGTCCCCTTGGATCAGCCGAGCCGAAGGACAGATCCGATCCCGATTTTCACAGAGCACCGAAAAGGCGGCGTCAAACTTTTCCACCGAAGTTACGGAAAGGTGCAATTCTGCACCGAGGGTAAATCCGATGCAACCGCTTCCCGCACAGAGATCCAGAATCGAATCCCCGTCGCGCAAATGCTTCAGAGCGGTATCAATCAGGATCTCGGTATCAAACCGAGGGATCAGAACCCCCTCCCGCACGGAGAAGGATCTGCCGTAAAAATCGGCGCGTCCCACGAGATACTGCACGGGAATCCCGCTCCGACGGCGTTGGATCAGCGCCGCGAGACGGTCGGTCTGTTGGGAAGTCAGCTCGGGCAAATCTCCCCGAAGCCGCAAAAGCCGAAACCGTTCGGGCTCCAGCCCCGTAACGGCTTCGGTCAGAAGCGCCAGCTCTCCCGAGGGATTTTCGGTACAGGAGGAAAGGGATTCCTCCAGATCAGCCCAGACGCTCATTTCTTTTTCGGAAAGGCAAGGGAATAATCCACTTCCCCGTTCTCATTGGTCAAAGATGCGTTGACCGCAACGATGGCAACCTCGATCTGAGCATCGGTGGGCTCGGCGGTGGTAATGCGCTGAAGCCCCTTTCCGGGAGCGGAAACGATGCGGGTGAAGAGATTGTCCCGACGACCCGTCCATTGCTGGATCTCAAAGGTAAAGCCCGCGATCACGGGGAGGCAGGCGATATGGACCAGAAGACGGGGCAAGCCCTCGATGCTATCGGGCAGAACGAAGGCGTGAAGCAGGGTAAAGAACAAAATGGAAAAAAGAAAGACCAGGAAAATAAAGCTGGTCCCGCAACGGGGATGACAGCGGGGCATGGTGCGGATATTCTCCACGGTCAATTCCTTGCCCGCCTCCACGGCGAAGATGGTCTTATGCTCCGCACCGTGGTAGCGGTACAGATCCTTCATCTCCTTCATCAGAGAGGTGGCGAAAATGTACCCCACAAACAGGATGATCCGAACGATCCCCTCGATGAGAATCCGAAGGGCACGGGCACCGGGCAGCAGAGCAACGATCCATTTTCCCGCCAGCTGAGGCAGGACCATGAACAAGCCAATGGCAAGCCCGACACCAAGAAGCACGGAGACGCCCATCAGGAGCCCCTCCAGCCACTTGTTCCCCTTGGTCTCCTCTTCCAATCCCGCGAGCTCGGCGGAGCGCATGAGGGCTTTGTAGCCGACGATCATGCTCTCCACGAACGCCACACATCCGCGAATGACGGGAATGCGGAAGAATTTCACTTTATCACGCACCGAGCGGGCTTGCATAGGCTCGGTGACGATCTCACCGTCGGGGGTACGGACCGCCAGAACCGAACGAAGAGGGGATTTCATCATAATCCCCTCCATGACGGCCTGTCCGCCTACGGCTGCATACTTATATTTGGACATGGACACGATTCCTTTCTCCCCGATCTTACTCGGCGGAGATAATGAAATAATAGACGGGCTGACCGCCGTTGACCAGCATGATATCAACGTCGGACCCAAGCTTTTCCTGCATGATCGCCTGCATCTGCTCCGCTTCCGCTTCGGAAACGCCTTCTCCGTAGAAAAGGGTCACAACCGAGGCTTCGGTGATATGATCGCAGAGGCCTGCCATGCATTCCTCGCGGGAATCGGTTACGTAGCGAACCTTATTTTCCACAAGCCCGAGGATCTGATTTTCCTTGATCTCACGGTTATCGAAGGTGGAGTCGTGAGCGGCAAAGGTCATGGACAGAGACGAAACCGAAGCCATGGCATCCTTCATTGCCGCAACGTTTTCGGCAACCTCACCGTCGGGATTGAACGCCAGCATGGCGCTGATGCCCTGAGGCAGGGAGACCGAGCGGAGGACCTCCACGTGCTTATCCTCAACCAGAAGAGCCGCCTGAACGGCAACCATGTAAATGTTGCTGTTGTTGGGAAGAACGATAACGTTCTCGGCGGGGGTGCGGCGGATCGCCTTCAGCATATCCTCGGTGGAGGGGTTCATGGTCTGACCGCCGATAACCATTTGATCTGCACCCAGATCACGGAAGACCGAGACCATGCCCTCACCCGATGCCACGGCAACGAAGCCGTACTTCTTCTCGGGAGCGGCGTCCTCGGGTTCCTCCCGCGCGGGAGCGGGTTCTGCGGCAGGTGCGGGAGCGGAAGACTGAACGCCCGAGGAAAGGGACGAATGCTGCTCGCGCATGTTTTCGATCTTCACGGTCAAAAGCGCACCGAACTTCAGAGCCTCGGAGAGGACCTTACCGGGATCGGAGGTGTGAACGTGAAGCTTGACGATGTCGGTATCGTCCACGAAGACGGCGCTGTCCCCTGCGGAGAGGACGAACTGATGCAGATCCTCTGCGTTGCCCTCACCCAGATAGGCTTCGGACTTACCCACGATGCACTCGGTGCAGTAGGGGAACACGATATCCTCGGTATTGAACTGTTCAAAAGCGTTTTCGGGCTCTTCCACGGTCTCTGCCGCATCGGCAAGAACCACGGGATTGCCCTGCAGGAAGCGGACCATACCCTCGAAAATCACCACGAGACCTCTGCCGCCTGCGTCAACCAGCCCCGCCTGCTTGAGGACGGGAAGCATTTCGGGGGTCTGCTGCAGAGTTTCCTCGGCAACGGACAGAACGTAAGGCATAAAGTCTTCTACTCTGCCCCGATATTCCTCAGCCTTTTCCAGAGCCTTCTCGGCAGAAACACGCATAACCGTCAGGATGGTTCCCTCGGTGGGCTTCATGACCGACTTATAGGCGGCGTCCACGCCCCGCTTGAAGGCGGCGGCGAGATCGGTGGTATCCACCGTTTCCTTACCCTTGCACTCCTTGGAGATCCCGCGGAAGAAGAGGGAAAGGATTACGCCCGAGTTCCCGCGAGCGCCCCGCAGAAGCATATTGGCAACCTTATCGGCACACTGGCTCACGTTGCCCTCGAAGGAAGGCAGGTCAGAACGAACCGCACCCATGGTGAGGCTCATATTGATTCCCGTATCGCCGTCGGGCACAGGGAAAACGTTCAGGCGATTGATGGCGTCTTTCTCGTTTGCAAGATTATTTGCCCCCGATATTACCATATCGCGGTAAAGAGTTCCGTTCAAAATCATATTCGTCTATTTCCTTTTTCGTCGTATTCCGTGGTCATTTGGTGATGACAGAGTCAACAAACACATTCACCTTTTCAACGGGGAAACCGATATATTCGGAAACAGAATAGGTGATCTTATGTGCAATACTCTCGGTGATTGCGGGGATATTTACGCCGTAAAGAACGGCAATATGAATGTCGATGCTTACGCTGTTGTTCTCGCAGGACACCTGAACGCCCTTATCCTTGCGATCCTTTTTCAGAAACGCCCAGATCTGCTCGGACATATTCTTCGCCGCCATTTCGGCAATACCGAAGCAGTTGGAAGCGACGACGGATGCGATTCCGGCGATGACTTCATCTTCGATGACGATGGTTCCGCGATCGTTTTTCAATTTCAGCATATCAAACCTCCGTTGGATCTTCGCCCGCACGGATGCAGGCTATATATTATATATATTATATAATACACCATATCCCGGATCTTTACAAGAGTTTTTCCCTTTTGTTTGCCGAAAAGTACGATTTTTGTGCTATTTTCCCCTCTCAAGAGAACAAAAGAAGCGCCAGAATGATCAGGATCAAAGGATCGTCGTCCTTATTTTCATTGAACAGAAGGAACAAAAGCCCCAGAAGAAGGACGTCGTCCTCCCGCACCGAGGAGAGAAGATTCCGCAAAAGCCCGCCCGAGGAAGCGGGAGTTGCGGCAACGGAAGCTGCCTCGGTCTGAGGCGTGGGAGACGGTGGGGGCGGAGGCGGCGGATCGGAGCGATCGCGGGCTCGGCGGGCATCCTCCTCTGCGCGGGCACGGCGAAACTGATATTCCGCCTCGGAAACCGATGAATACATATGTAAGACCCCTTCTTTCCGCAGGACTGCTCAACGCAGTCCCGACAGCATATCGATCACACGGATGGCTTTGATGGCTCCGTTGAGCCGCTCGGCGCGGGAGGAACGGAGATAGGGGCGCACGGCGTTGAGAAGCGCCACCTCACGGGAATGAGCGGAGATTCCCGAGAACAGATTCAACGCGGACACAGGCTCGGAAGAAGCGGCAACGCTCTCCTCCTCCGCGGGCGGGGGAAGCGGTGCGGAGGACGATTCCGAGGCAAGGGAGGAAGCGATCTCCTTGATCTTCTGCGCCGCCTCGGGGTTACTCATGATCTCTGAGATCTTGGAAAACAGATCGGGCATACGGTCACCTCACACGGTCAATTAATACGATTGAGAAAATCGTGCAGAACGTTTTTCCCCTGCGACGAGCCGAGAACGCGGCGCAGAAGGTCGGGATCGTTGATCACCTTCATGACCATTGCCCAGTCCTTCTGGCTCATGGTGGAGGTCAGTCCCTTCAGGGCATTGGAGTTTTTGGCAAGGCTTTCCAATTTGGAAAGATCCTCGGGGGACAGATGGTTGCGTGCGGCGGAAACGGCGCGGGCGACGGCGGCGTCGCTGGGAAGCTCGGGCATAAAAAGACCACCTTTCGTTGCTGAGAGCGGGTTATTTTCATTTTTATCCTATGCAGACCTTGACTTTTTTGCCAATCTGCGGTATAATAAAGGAAAACGGCGAAGGAGCGAGGGATTTGAAGATCTTGGTACTGTCCGACACCCACGGTCAGATCTCTGCGGCGGAGGCGTTGATCGCAACGATCTCCCCCGATCAGGTGATCCATCTTGGAGATACGCTGCGGGATGCTGAGCTGCTGGAGCGGCATTTTCCCCGTATACCTATATGCCGCGTGCCGGGAAATAATGATTGGTTTTCCGACGAGGCAACCGAAAAGGTCGTATTTCTGGGCGGGATCAAATTATTCCTCTGCCACGGACACACCACGGGCGTAAAGGGCGGATACGGGATTCAGCTCAGCCGAGCCCTGAAGCTGGGATGCAAGATCTCTCTGTTCGGACACACCCACAGAGCCTTTCTGGAGGATCGGGACGGAGTAATGCTTCTCAACCCCGGATCCTTAACCTATTCGGGGACCTACGCCGTCATCACCCTCTCCCCCGCACAGCCACCGCAAGCAGAAATCAAAACCTACGAATCATAAGGAGTATCGACCATGCTGAACTTTGAATTTTGCAGTCCCACCCGCTTCGTCTTCGGAAAGAACACCGAATCTCAGGCGGGCGAATTGATCAAGAACCACGGCGGCACGAAGGTGCTGATCCATTACGGCGGAGGCTCGGTGGTGCGAAGCGGGCTTCTGGATCGGGTCAAGGCGTCTCTGACCGAGCAGGGCATTCCCTACGTGGAGCTGGGCGGCGTTCAGCCCAATCCCCGCAGCGGCTTGGTGTATCAGGGAATTGATCTTTGCCGCAAGGAGGGAGTTGACTTCATTCTTGCAGTCGGCGGCGGCAGCGTCATAGACTCGGCAAAGGCAATCGCCGCAGGCGTGGTCTACGACGGAGACTTCTGGGATTACTGGGCGGTCAAAGCCGTGATCCCCAAGGCGCTTCCCATCGGAACGGTCCTGACCATTCCCGCCGCAGGAAGCGAGGGCTCGTCCAACAGCGTCATCACCCACGAGGAAACCCTCATCAAGCGGGGCACGGGCGGGGATGCGGTTCGCCCCAAGTTCTCCATTCTGAATCCCGAATTGACCTTTACCCTGCCTCAATGGCAGACTGCCAGCGGCGTTTGCGATATTATCGCGCACATTCTGGAGCGTTATTTCACCAACACCACCGAGGTTGAGGTGACCGACCGTCTGTGCGAGGCGATCCTTCTGACCATGATCAAGGAAGCGCCCCGCGTTATCGAGAACCCCGAGAACTACGAGGCTCGGGCGAATATCATGTGGGCGGGAATGCTGGCGCACAACAACGTATGCGGCGTCGGACGGGAGCAGGAATGGACCACCCACGCCATTGAGCACGAGCTTTCGGCGCTCTACGACGTGACCCACGGTGCGGGACTGGCGGTGCTGTTCCCCGCTTGGATGAAGAAGGCTCTGCCCCACGATCCCAAGCGCTTTGCGCAGCTGGCGACCCGCGTCTTCGGAATCGAAAACAAGGGCGACGACATGGCAACGGGGCTTGCGGGCATCGAGGCTTGGGCGGATTTTTTCACCTCCCTTGGAATGCCCCGAACCCTGCGGGAGCTGGGCGTGCAGGAAAAGGATTTCGTCTATATGGCAAATCACCTGATGCTCCGTCCCGACGGCACCTGCGGAAAGTATATCGTTCTCACCCCCGACGACGTGGTGGAGATCTACAAATCCTGCTATTAAAAGCAATATAAAAACAAACGTGATCCCGAACGGAAAAACGCCGTTCGGGATTTTTTTACGCACATAGGATATACTTTGATCGAGGTGAGATCATGATCGAATTTTTTCTGTCCCACGCAGGGTCTTTTCTGACCATGGGGCTTTCGATTCTGGGAGCATCGCTGCTTCGGGCGGCGGCACAGATCCATGCGGAAAAGGGCGACGAATAAGAGAGATCTGCGGCGTTTCGTCGCAGGATACATCATAAATTTCAACTGCAAGTTGTAAAATTTCAAAGCAACGGTACAATACACTTGACACGGGAGGAGATTTTTGCTATAATAAAAGCAAGAACATCAAAGGAAGTGATCTGTCGTGAACTCCGAGGAATTGGCAAAAAACATTCGAGCCTATCGCACACTGCGGGGGCTGACACAGACCGAGATCGCACGCAGGCTGTTCGTAACCCCTCAGACCGTTTCCAAATGGGAAAAGGGCGGCGCCATCCCCGATCTGACAAACCTGTGCCACCTGGCAGAGATCTTGTCCGTTACCCCCGATCGCTTGCTTGGCGCGGGAGAAATGAAATCTGCGGCAAAGCAATATCTGGGCATTGACGGCGGCGGAACCAAAACCGATCTGGTGCTGTTCACGGAGAACGGAACGGTGCTGAAGCGAAAAAAGGTGGGGGGATCCAACCCCAACACCCACGGCTTTGACACGGCAAAGGACCACCTGTTGAAGGGAATCGAAGAGATTTCCGACGGGGTGATCTCGGGCGTTTTTGCGGGAATTGCGGGAATCACAGCGGGCAATCATCTGGACCGCATGACCGCAACGCTGCGGAAATGCCTGCCAGGAACCACCATAGCCATGGGATCCGATATCGAAAACGTGATCTTTTCGGTGCGGGGAGTGGATCGTTGCGTTGCCATGATCTGCGGCACGGGCTCTGCCATCTTCGCCTATCGGGACAATACCCTCAAGCGATTCGGCGGCTACGGATACTTATTTGACGGCGCGGGAAGCGGCTACGATCTGGGACGGGATGCAATCACCGCCTGCATGGAGGCAGAGGACGGGCTGCGAAAGCCGTCGGCGCTGACCGATCTGGTGGAGCAGCAGCTGGGGGGCAAGCCCTGGGCACGGCTGGATCAGTTGTACGCGGGCGGAAAAAACACCATCGCATCCTTTGCACCCACGGTCTTTGACGCCTATCGGGCGGGAGACCCTGCGGCAGAAGCGATCCTGCGAAACAACTTTGCCCGCATTGCACGCATCGCAAAGCACGCGCAAGAGGCGTGCGGCTGCGGGGACACGGTGATCTGCGCGGGAGGGCTGACCTCCCAAAAGGAAATCCTCTCCCGCTTTTTTGCGGAATTCGGCTTGGAGAACCTTCTCTACCCCGACAAGCCTCCCGTATACGGCGCCTGCGCACGGTGCGCGGACCTGATGGGCATTTCCACCGATCCCGAAGAATTCGATCGAAACTTTTTCAGAACCTTACCCGAATAAGAAAGGATGAACGAATATGTACGAAACCGAAATGAGAAATCCGAAAACAACGCACATTGACAAAATGGAAACCCTTGAAATGCTCCACGTGATCAACGAGGAAAACCGCAATTCCGTCGCCGCCGTGGAAGAGGCTCTGGAATCGGTGGCAAAGGCGGTGGATGCAGTCGCCCACGCCTTTGAGCAGGGCGGACGGCTGTTCTACATCGGGGCGGGAACCTCGGGACGCATCGCCGTAATGGACGCGGCGGAATGTCCTCCCACCTACGGAGTTCCCTACGGGCAGGTGGTCGCCATCATTGCGGGCGGCGTAAGCACCATGACCCGTGCGGCGGAGGGAGAAGAAGACCACGCCGAAATGGGGAAAGCGGATCTGATGGCACATAACGTCACGGAAAAGGACGTGATCATGGGAATTTCCGCATCGGGCAATGCGGCGTACGTGGAAGGCGCCATGCTGGCGGCGAAGGAATTGGGCTGCATCACCATCTCTCTGAGCAGCAACGAGGATTGCAAGATCGCAAAGGTTGCCCACATTCCCATCGTGACCAAAACGGGGGCAGAGGTCATCACCGGCTCCACCCGCATGAAGGCAGGCAACGCACAGAAGTTCGTTCTGAACATGATCACCACCTGCTCCATGGTCAAAACCGGCAAGGTCTACGAGAATCTGATGATCAATCTGAGACCCACCAACATCAAGCTGAGAAAGCGCATGATCGGTATCGTCCGCGACATTCTGGAATGCGACGAAGAAAAGGCTGAGGCACTTCTCGACGCAAACGAATGGAACATTCGCAAGGCGGTTGGGGAATAAACGAGATTCCCATTACCATCGTGCATTACGGAAAGGTCATTGCCTATGAAGCTTAACTTGTTCAACAAAAAAGTCTCTTTTAAGGATGCACCCAATACACTATGCTTTACTTGTTGTCATATCTTGGATAAAAACCATCCCATACGATACGTTTCACATGACGAAGACGGTGCGTGGCAGTTTTTATGCGGTGAAACACATATTCTGGAAGAGGCAAGAATCGTTTCTTTATCAGAGATCTCAAGAATTGATCGCAACATTGTTGAATTATCAAACTTAAAATGTGGCGAGTGTGCCGAGTTCATCAATGATAAGTGGGTAATTCGCAAAAAAAGACCGATAAAGCATAACACACCCCGACGGATCTTAAAATCTGTCGGGGTGTCATCGTTCTTATAAGAGAGTCTGTACTTTTATTATCTCCATGGTGCATTTTATCATTAAGAACAAACCGTCCGTTGAGAAAAAGACCTGCAGAAGGATCCTGCAGGTCTTTTTCTGTAATTATCCAAAAACTCAGAACAGGCAGTCCGCCAGGCGGGCGAGGTAATCGAAAAAGCCTGCTTTTTCCACCGCCTCCACGGCGACCACGGGGACCGATGACACCTCGGTGCCGTTCAAGAAAAAGCGCACCTTTCCCACGATCTGTCCCACGGCGACGGGGGCTTTCAGAGAAGGCTCGGTTTCGATCTCCACGGTCAGATCCGATTGCTTTCCCTTTTTCAAAACGGCGCGGTATTCCCCCTCTGCCGCTACAGAAACCGAGGAGGCTCTCCCCTTGGTGACGGGTATGGGAGCGATTTGCCCCACGGTGCGGCGGACCAAGGTATAATTCCCAAATCCGTAGTCAAGAAGAGATGCGGCGGAGGCAAAGCGCCCCTTGCTCGTCTCTCCTCCCAGAATTACGGCGATCAGAGAAACGTCCCCGCGGGTGGCGGTGGCGGAAAGGCAATGCCCCGCCGCCTCGGTATAGCCCGTTTTCATGCCGGTCATACCCTCGTAGGTTTTCAGAAGCTTATTAGTGTTGGCAAGCCCAAATCCGCCGTCCCGCAAAGAATCCATCCAGATGCCCGTATAATCCAGGATATGAGGATAGGTCAGAAGCTCACGGGTCATGAGCGCCACGTCGTACGCACAGGTATAGTGATCGGGGTCGGGAAGCCCGCAGGGGTTGACGAAATGGGTATTTTCGGCGCCCAGCTCCTTTGCCCGCGCATTCATGCGCTCCACGAACGCAGGCTCGCTTCCCGAAACGTGCTCCGCCAATGCCGCGGCGGCATCGTTGGCGCTGTTGATGGCAACCGCCTTCAAAAGATCCCGCAGGGACATGGTCTCCCCCACCTCAAGATAGATCTGCGTCCCCCCGTAGGAGACGGCGTTTTCCGAGGCGGTGACGGGATCGTCCTCGGAGATCTTTCCTTCATCCAGCGACTCCATCACCAAAAGCATGGTCATCACCTTGGTGACGCTGGCAGGATAAAGCTTCTCCTTGGAATCCTGCTCGTACAGGACCGTGCCCGTGGAGGCTTCCATGAGAATGGCACCCTTGGCGTCCAGATTCAAGGTCCCCGAAACGATCACATCCCCCGTCTCCGCCGCAAAGGATGCGGGAATCAGACACACCAAAAGAACCGCAGACAAAATCAACCCGAGAATTCGTTTCATAGTCGTCCCTCTTTCGCAAAAAATATCCTCACTTCAAATTATGAAGTGAGGACGGGTTTTATTCTTCGGTTTTTTCTTCGGGTTCTTCAGCCAATTCTTCATCCCCGCCGAAGAACT
>JAFPBP010000073.1 GCA_017424085.1 Clostridia bacterium | reverse complement strand
TGTGCGTGGTAATGATGCCGATAATCGACCCTGCGCAGGGGATCAGCGTCAACAATGCAAAAACGCCGCTTCCCCACGTAATGCGGAACAAAACCACCACGTTATAGATGGGAATCAGCGCCGCCCAGCCGTGCTGCCCCGCCCTCTGGAAAATGATCCACAGAGATGCCACGAGAAACGCGCTGAGAAGCACGGACATCATTGAAACTGCGGCGGAATCGAAAATCGATTGCAGGTCGGAGAAAATATAAGCATATTCATCCACCACAGAGGTAATATCGGAAAATACGATCATGTAAAAGCCACACTCCTTGCATGCTTGATATGTGGATAACGGAGAAATTTCGGTTTTTCGCAATCAAATCAGCAGGATTGGATGAGGCGCAGATAAAATTCCACCGATTTTTCCAGCGCCGCCAGACGGATGCGCTCGTTGTTTCCGTGGATGGTCGCCCGTTCCTCGGCAGTCAGATCCATGGCGGAGAAGCGATAGACCCGATCGGAGATCCTGCCGTAATGGCGGCAGTCGGAGCATTGAACCATGAGATAGGGCGCCACCAGACAGCCCGTCCAGGTTTCCGCCACGGCGGCAGACACCTTCCTCCAGCCGTCGCAGTCCAAAGTGGAGATGCGGCTGGGGTTCATGCCTCCGTCGATGGTCACGGTCACGTTGGGATCGTTGATCACCGATTCCACGTAAGCCTTTGCCGATTCCATGGTGTCCTTGGGGTTCAACCGCAGGTTTGCGGTCATGGTCGCCCGCGGGGGGATCACGTTGGGGGCTTGGCTCCCCTTCATCTGAGTGAACGCCACGGTGGTCCGCAGAAGAGCGTTGATCTCGCCCCCCTTGCTCTTGCCCATGGAATCAAGAATGCCCTTGAAGATGCCGAAGTTTGCAAAGATCACCCGATACAGGAAGGTGGAATGCCGTCCCAAGGTGTCGAACATGGCGGCGGCAGGAGCGGTCACGTGCATGGGGAAGGGATGATTTTCCACCGCACAGCAGGCGCGGGAGAGGATGCCCACGGGAGTATGGGGCTTGGGAGCGGAGGCGTGTCCGCCGTTGGAATCCACCGACAGGGTCAGATTCACCATGCCCTTTTCGGCAATGCCGATGACGCCGCAGGGAGCCTTCACGCCGGGGAACACCTTTTCCACCACGCCGCCCCCCTCGTCCAGCACGAAGCCGGGGGTGACGCCGTGGGCTTCAAACCAATCCACGATGAGGCTTGCCCCCTCACCGTTGACCTCCTCCTGCCCAGAGAAGGCGAAATACAGGTCCTGTTCGGGCACGAACCCCCGTTCGATGAGGGTATTGGCGGAAAACAGAGCGGAATTCATGGTTACCTTGGTATCCAGCGTTCCTCTGCCCCACAAAACGCCGTTTTCGATCTCCCCGCAGAAGGGATCCTTTTCCCATTGATCCGCGTTGACGGGAACCACGTCGAAATGCGCCATGAGAACGGTGGGAGCGTCGTGCTTTTTGCCCTCCCAGCGGAAGAGCAGAGCACGGTCGGAGATCTTGTCGAAGGAGCAGACACGGAAGACGTGGGGATACAGAGAAGGAAGCAGGTCGATGAGCTTGCGAAATTCTTCGTCGTCCTCCGCCGATTTGTCGTAATAAGACACGGTCTTGCACCGCACCAGCTGCTGCAGAGCGGATACGGCGGCGTTTTTATCGAACTCCACGGGCTCCGATTGAGTCACGGGGAAGGTCTTGGGGGTGAACAGGGCGCCGCGAATGAGGATCACCGCAAGAAAAACACCCAAGGCTCCCAAAGCGATGTAAAGAAAGATCATATTCGTATCCTCGTTTTATAACCAGTTTTTCTTGTACATGATGCGGCTGACGATCAGAGAGAAGATCACGCCCACGGGGACCATGATGCCCACAGATCCGCTATCCAGCGCGGGAATGCAGATGAAGAGGATCAGCATCAGCGACACGGGCGCCACCGCCAGCTTCCAGTTCTTGGAGATGAAGACCACGCCAAGACCGCCGAACAGCGCCGCCAGCATTTGCTCAAAGGCGGGGTTCAGCACGGGGGACTCCAGAAGGGGCGTGAGGGGGATGATGAGGACCACGCCCAGAATGATGATCAGCGTGGTAACGATGCTGGAGACGGCAATGGCGATGGTGGAGACAACCTCACCCTCCTCGGAATTGGCTTTCACCTGCGCCTGCTCCAGAGCGTTAAGGGCACAGGGAAGCTTCAGGTTGGAGATGTTGCCCGTAACGAAGGACAGATAGGATCCGCCTGCGCCCAGCATGGGGATATACGTAACCGTTTCCACCACGCCAACCGCCCAATACATGGGAGCGGTGAGGAGAAGACCTCCGAGCAACCCCTGCCATGCGGGCAGACCGCCGAAGCTCCCGCACAAAACCACGGGGAACGCCAACAGGATGCCCGCCATGGACAGATTCCAGGCGGCACCCCAGCGGTACACCTGATCCATATAAGTCATTTCACGCTTCAT
>JAFPBP010000072.1 GCA_017424085.1 Clostridia bacterium | reverse complement strand
GGTGCGGGCTTGTTCGGCTCCAACTTCTCCGATCCCGCCCTTCTGTATGCGGGCATTGACAACGTGGTGGAGCAGGTGATGCGCAAGAGCGAGGGCGTTTTTGCCCAGGCGGGTCGCAAGACCTGTATCATTGCTCCTGAGCTGTCGGGCATTCTTGCTCACGAGGCGGTGGGGCATACCGCTGAGGCGGATTTTGTCATCAGCGGCTCCGTGGCAGGACCCTGCCGAGGAAAAGAGGTGGCGTCTCCCATCGTCACTCTGACCGACTTTGCAAACACCTATAACGGTACCCTTCTGCCTACTCCCATTTTTGTGGACGACGAGGGGGTCAAGGCGCAGGACGCCGTTCTGATCGATCACGGAATTCTCACGGGCTGGATGCACAACCGCGCCTCCGCAGACCGCTATTCCGATCCCCGCACGGGCAATGCGCTGGCGTTTGCCTTTGCCGACGAGCCGCTGATCCGCATGCGGAATACGGCGATCCTGCCCGGCAACGATAAGCTGGAGGATATGATCGCCTCCGTGGATGATGGCTACTACTTTACCGCCACGGGCAACGGACAGGCGGACGCCACGGGCGAGTTTATGTTCGGCGTTACCATGGGCTATGAGATCAAGAACGGAAAGCTTGGCAGAGCCCTTCGCGACACCACCGTCTCCGGTGTGGCGTTCGACGTTCTCAAGACTGTAGATATGATCTCCGACGATATGGTCTGGCTGAGCTCGGGCATGTGCGGCAAGAAGCAGCCCTTCCCCGTGGGAATGGGCGGACCGCATCTGAAGTGTGAAATCAACGTGGGAGGTAACTGAGATGGAACGCAATGAAACCATTGCCCGCAACGTTCTGAACTATCTGCGGGAAGCAGGCGCCGATCAGGGTGTCTGCGTTGCGGGAAGCGGAACGAAAACTGAATTTTATTATGAATCGGGAAAGCTCGGGATGCTTCGCACCGTAAGCAACGTTTCGGTTTCCATCAAGGCACTCGTGGGAAACCGCAAGGGTACCGCATCCGTAAACTCCTTCGAGGAGGTCGATCTTCGCCGTGCCGTCACCGAGGCAGTGGAGGCGGCAAGGGTGTCTCAGGACGATCCCGCCGAGGGGCTTCCCGAGGAGATCGCAGTGGAATCCTTTGAAAAGGGTCCCCTGACCCCCGATTCCGAGGTAATGCTGAAGCTGATTACGGAATTCTTTGACGAATTGTCCGAGAAATACCCTGCCGTTTCCGTGGACAGCGCCTCCATTGACCATTCGGTCAGCGAGAGCGTTTACTGCGCTACCAACGGTATTTGTCTGACCTCCAGGCAGGGCGCTTACAGCTTCTCTCCCATGTTTATGTGCCGTGAAGGGGAGAACACGTCTTCCTTTAACTATTACGGCGCCGTCTTCAACGAGACCGAAACTCCTCTGATCGATCTGGCAGGGGGCAGAGCAACCATCGAAGACTCCCTCAAGCAGATCACCCCCGTTCCCTTTGCGGGGAAATTCACGGGTGACGTGATCCTGACCCCCTCCTGCTTCGGCTCTCTGTTGGGCTCCGTGGAAGGGAACTTCCTGTCCGACGGTGCGCTTCTGGAGGGTACCAGCATCTGGAAGGACTCCGTTGGCACGCAGGTTGCCGCTCCTTTCTTCCATTGGTCGTCCCGCCCCCGCTCCGAAGAGATTGCGGGAGGATATTTCACCACCGAGGGCTACGTTGCGCAGAATATGGATATCATCCGTGACGGCGTTTTGAAGAGCTTTGTCCTCGGTCGCTACGCCGCGAAGAAAACGGGGTTGCCCCGCAGCGTTTCGGGTGGCGGATGCTACTTTGTTGACGCTGGTGACGTGAGTCTGAACGATATGATCTCGTCGGTGAAGCAGGGGCTTCTGGTGGGGCGCTTTTCGGGCGGCGAGCCTTCTTCGGACGGCACCTTTTCGGGGGTCGCCAAGAACAGCTTTGCCATTCGTGACGGCAAGATCTGCGAGGCGGTCAACGAGGTCATGATTTCGGGCAACCTTGCCTCCATGCTGAAGGACATTTCCGCTATTTCCTGTGAGCGGATCAACGACGGCGACAGTTGTCTGCCTTGGGTCAAGGTTGGCGGCGTGACCGTTTCGGGTCAATAAAAGGCGGCGTTCCTTCTCGTTTTCCCCGATTTTGGATAAAAAAAACCGGGAGTTTTCAAGAAAACTCTCGGTCAAAAAAAAGAGGGGGTATATGTTATAGAACGAATCAGCCACATAAAGTGCCGAAAGCTTGTTTCGAGCACGCATAATATTATACCACATTTTCCCGAAATGTCAAGGGGTGTCGATGTAAAAGTTTAATCTTATTTTTACGCCGATTTTGTGGAATCATACCAAATTTGAGGTGGTGCTTATGGCGGGAACTCCCAATCAAAAGCAAAAAACCCTCTATCTTCTGCGGATCCTCAGTGAACGCACCGATGCGGAACACGCTCTGACCGTTGCGGAAATGAGTGAGGCGCTTGCGAAGCTCGGCATCGAAAGCGAGCGGAAATCCATTTATCGGGATCTTCGGGCTCTGAGCGACGCAGGGTTTTCCGTGGGAACGGTTCGCTCCAAGGATACACGCTATTATTGGCAGGATCGCCCCTTAACAAGGGATGACTGTGTGACCTTGATGCATCTGCTTCGCGTCTGCTCTGCGCTTCCTCGCAAGAGAAAGCTGGAGCTGGAAAAAAAGATCCGTGCGATCCTACCCCTGCCGCAGCAGCATTCCTTGCGAACGCCGTTGCTTACCGTGGTTTCCGAGGGATCCGTGACCGAGCGAATTTATTCCAACGTGGAGCTCCTTTATCAGGCGATCCGCAGTGGGGTATGTGTTCGGTTTACGTATAAACCCTCCTCTCTGCAGGAGATCTTCCCTCGTCGTCAAAGGTCTCCGCGATTCCAGACCGTTTCCCCGTATCGGGTGATCTGGAGTGACGGATATTACCTTATCGGTGCCGACAGCGAATACGATCTGGTGTTCTATCGGGTTGCCCGTATGGAGGGAATCACGCTGACGAATCTTCCGTCTGCGGATATCCGAACCGTCGGGGGAGACCTGGATTTCGATCTGGAGCAGTATATTAAGGGGAGTTTTTCCGCTTTGGCAGATCTGGATCACATGATCTTCCGTGTTTCGGAGGGGTTCCTCAACGTGGCGGAGCGGCGCTTCCCCACCGATTCTCAGGTGGAGCCTGCGGAAGATGGGTGGTGCCTTCTGACCTGCGATGCTCCCGCAGACGAGAATCTGTTCGGTTGGCTTCTGCAGCACAGTTCGGAGATTCGGCTCATTTATCCCGAGTCCCTGGTTCTTCGTCTTCAGACCATTTCCAGTCGTTCTGCCTTGGATTACGGGGCGGATGATGCGGCAGAATGCGGAATAAATTTCGAAGAAAACGGGAAAACTGTTGACAAACCGTACAAGATGCGCTATAATTAATCAGAAATGAATTTCATCACACAATATTAATTCAGAGAGGTTGTGCTATTATGAACAAGAAGACCGGAACTATCCTTGGCGTGATCCTCGGGATCATTACCTTTGTCGGCGTTGTTGCATTGCTTTGCTACATCTTCCGCGATAAGCTTCGCGCTCTCTGCGGCTGTGGCTGCGACTGTGATTGCGATTGCTGCTGCGATGACGATGACTGCGACTGTGATTGCGATTGCTGCTGCGGCGATGACGATCACGGCTATTTCGAAGTCGTTGAGTCCTGCGGCTGCTGCGATGACGGCGTGGACGAAGAGCCCGTTGCCGACGGTGAATAATCTGTAAGATGGAAGACCGATGCGAGATGCATCGGTCTTTTTTTTGTCCCCGAATTCTGTTCCGCATTTCCCTAAATCCTGCCACATTTTCAACCTTTTTTTTCGATATTTTTGTTGTATAATAATATCATCTTAGGGAACCTTCCCCGAGAACTGTAGTCGCTTATTCCATTCCTTTCTTTATACAACAGTTTTTCCATGCCTTGGGAGAGGACCCTTTACTGCTTTTGGGTCCTCTCCCTCCTCCCTTTTCGGTGAAAAATTGTGCCTGACTCACACTAAGGACAGAAAGACAAAAAAAAGACACAGAATTTTAATAGGAAGTATGATAAGATACTGTATAATAATATAAGTAGCATCCCTACGGAAGCTGAAAGGAACGATATTTATGCCGAAACTGATTTTTGTGATCGACGATGAAAAGAATATCCGCGAGATCATTCGCTCTTATCTGGAGAAAGAAAACTTCTCTGTTATGGAGTTTGACAGCGCCGAGCCCGCATTGGAGGCCTTTAAGCGCTATAAGCCCGATATGCTGGTCGTCGATATTATGATGCCCGGAATGTCCGGCTTTGAGCTTTGCAATGAGGTTCGCAAGATCGACAATACCCCCATCATCATTGTTTCTGCCCGCGATGAAGAGCTTGACCGCATTCTCGGCATTGAAATGGGCGCCGATCATTACATGATGAAGCCCTTTTCTCCGCGGGAGCTGGTTGCCCGCGTGAAGGCGGTCTTCCGCCGCATTGACGGAATGAACGAGGATCGGTCGGAGGTTGAGCCTTCCTGCCGTGATCTGAAGATCTATCCCACGCAGCGCCGTGTGGTCAAGGTGGAGGGGGAGACCGAGACCGAGCTCATCTTTACCGCTATGGAGTACGATTTCCTTTTTTATATGATCTCCAATAAAAATCGTGTGTTTACCCGCAATCAGTTGTTGTCCAGCATCTGGGATTATCAGTAT
>JAFPBP010000071.1 GCA_017424085.1 Clostridia bacterium | reverse complement strand
GTAGCGGTGGAAGGATTGTTATTGAGCATAAACTAACTTTTACACCGTTCAAGAGTTTCCTCTCGGATGGTAAAGCAAAAAATGAGTGCGGCACAAGGGTAAGCCTCCACCTCTTGGAGGGGGAGGGGGACCGTGCGCCAAGGGCGCATGGTGGAAGGGGTAAATACGGCTCGCAAACATACTCTTACGCCGCTTAGGAGTTCCCTCTCGGATAGTAAAACAAAAAAATGAGCGGTGCACAAGCGCAAGCCCGCCCTTAGTAAGGGAGGGGGGACCGCGAAGCGGGGGGTGGGATTGACCGCCGTACACTAACTAAAAAGTGACTTAACGCGGGTCAATCCCCTCAGTCTCGCCTGCGGCGAGCCAGCTCCCCTTACTAATGGGAGCCTCCCGTCTGTGCGCCAAGGGCGCATGGTGGAAGGGGTAAACCTTACCGAAAACAAAACAACGGACGGAGATTTCTCTCCGTCCGTTTCCGTGTTTTTGAAAAACTATTGCTTTTTTGCCTTGCAGTATTCCCGCGGGGAGACGCCGAAATGCTGCTTGAAGGCTTTGGAGAAGTGGAACAGGTCGTCGTAGCCCACGGAGAGGGCGGCAGTGGTGGGCTTTTCCCCGTATCGGCTCATCAACTCGGCGGCGCGGTTGAGCCGATAGGAGCGCAGATAGGCTCCGGGGGAGGTGCCGACCCGACGGGTGAAGAGGTTGGAAAAATAACTCCGATCCAGATTCAGCCGCTCGGCGATGGCGCCCACGGTGATCCCCGTGGCGAATTCCGAATGAATGCAGTTCAGCGCCTTATCCACGTAATCGGCTTGCTTGGTCTTTTGCTCCAGAAGGGTCGCCATCAGCTTCCAGAGGCACCCCGCCAGATAGGCGCTTTTTCCGTTCTCGTAGGTGCTGCAACGACGCATTTCCTCAAAGATCTCCCCCGCCTGAGGGCAGGACACCACGGGATGGGACAACGCCTCGGGCAGAGCCTCGTCGGTGGTAAAGCCGATCCAATAATATTCCCACGGGCGCTCCCGATCGGCTTCATAGTAAGTCTCCACGTGGGGCGGGATCACGAAGATCTCCCCCGGGGAGACCCGATGCTCCACCCCGTCCCGCACGAAGGTTCCGAACCCCGATACCACGTAATGCAGAAGCCAATGGATCCGCACCGCGGGACCGAAGGAATGCCCCGAGGGGCACACCTGCTCCCCGAATTGCACGGGATTCAGCCCGCCGTAGCGACAGTTGATGACGAATTCCGAACGCATCCCGAATCACCTCTCCCCCACCCCGCAAAAATACAAACGTCACGTGCCTGCGGGGAATCTGTCCTCATTATACATCACTTCTGCGGAAAATGCAAGGTTCTTTTCAAAAAAGTTTCATTCTTTCCCCGATTTTTCCGCAAAGGGGCGGGAATACATCTCACAAAAACACAAGTTTCTACCATAAATATCAATTCCCAAAGCAGGCTTTTTTTGTTACAATAAAAGAAAACAAACCCGAAAGGAAGTTGATTTCTGTGAAACTTACATTTATGGGAGCGGGCAGCACCGTTTTTGCCCGTAACGTCATCGGAGACTGCATGTGCTCCGAGGCTCTGCGTGAGAGCACCTTCGCGCTGTACGATATCGACGGTCAGCGGCTGAAGGAGAGCCAGACCATTCTGGAAGCCATGAACAAGACCATGGGCGGCTATGCGAAGATCGAATGCTATCTGGGCGTGGAAAACCGCAAGGATGCTCTGCGCGGCGCGGATTTCGTGGTCAACGCCATTCAGGTGGGTCTCTACGATCCCTGCACCATCATCGACTTCGAGGTTCCCAAGAAGTACGGTCTGCGTCAGACCATTGCCGACACGCTGGGCATCGGCGGCATCATGCGTGCCCTGCGCACCATCCCCGTCATGGCGGATTTCGCCCGTGACATGGAGGAGGTCTGCCCCGACGCTTTGTTCCTCAACTACACCAACCCCATGGCAATGCTTTCGGGCTATATGCAGAGATACACGGGCGTGAAGACCGTGGGTCTGTGCCACAGCGTTCAGGTCTGCTCCGACAGCCTGTTCAGAACTCTGGGTCTGGACACCGCCCGTCTGGAGGGCAAAAAGGAACTGATCGCCGGCATCAACCATATGGCATGGCTGCTGGAGCTGAAGGATAAGAACGGCGTGGATCTCTATCCCGAGGTCAAGTCCCTCATCGACGAAAAGATCGCCGATCCCGAATGCAAAAACAAGGTCCGTCTGGAGTACATCAAGCACTTCGGCTATTACTGCACCGAATCCAGCGAGCATAACGCGGAATACAATATGTTCTACATCAAGAGCAAGTATCCCGAGCTCATCGAAAAATATAACATTCCTCTGGATGAATATCCCCGCCGCTGCGTCAATCAGATCAACGGCTGGAAGAAGGAATACGAAGAGCTGGTGGAAAGCGGCGTGAAGGAGCACAAGCGCTCCCGCGAATACGCCTCCCACATCATGGAAGCCATGATCACGGGCAAGCCCTATCAGATCGGCGGTAACGTGTTGAACACGGGGCTGATCACCAACCTGCCCGCAGAGGCTTGCGTTGAGGTTCCCTGCCTGGTGGATGCCTACGGCGTTCACGGCTGCTACGTGGGTGCCCTCCCCGTACAGTGCGCCGCAATGAACATGACCAACATCAACGTTCAGCTTCTGACCATCGAAGCCGCACGCACCCTGAAGAAGGAGCACATCTACCAAGCCGCCATGCTGGATCCCCACACCGCCAGCGAGCTGGACATCGACACCATCAAGAAGATGGTGGACGACCTCATCGAAGCCCACGGCGACTACCTGCCCAAGTATCACTAAACTACGCCAATCCAAGCAACGGACGGAGATTTTTCTCCGTCCGTCGTTTTGTTTTCGATAAGGTTTACCCTTGCCACCATGCGCTCTTGGCGCACGGTCCCCCTACCTTACTAAGGGCGGGCTTGCGCTTGTGCACTGCTCATTTTTTTGTTTTACTACTCCTGAGCGGCGTAAGAGTATGTTTGCGAGCCGTATTTACCCCTTCCACCGCTACGCGGTCCCCCTCCCCCTCCAAGAGGTGGAGGCTGACCTCTGTGCGCCAACACCTTTTTTGCAGTATCCACATGATTGCACTTTCGACGGTTATCAGTTAGTTTTGTGTAGAGACAATCCTTCCAGCTCCGCTTCGCTACTGCATAAGTTCGACTTAGCTAAAAATCCTGCGCCTTCGGCTTGAATTTTTAGAGTCTCACTTAACCGCT
>JAFPBP010000070.1 GCA_017424085.1 Clostridia bacterium | reverse complement strand
GCTGGATATCGCCTCTTACGACATGCCCGCCTTTTACGAGAAGCTGGAAAACGCCAATCGGGAAGCGGGAAACCGCCCCATCACCATTCTGTCCGAAACCTTTACTCTGATCAGTACGGTTATCGAGTTCGCTTCGTACATCGCCATCCTTGCCGCCGCCCCCGAGCTTTGGTGGTCGTCGCTGGTGATCATTGCCGTATCCCTGCCCTCCGCCATCATCAATTTCATCTACCGCCGCAAGAATTTCCATTACGTTCGCTTCCGCGCCAAGGAGCGCCGCCAGATGAATTATTATTCGGGCGTTTTGGTGAATAAGGATATCGTCAAGGAGGTCCGCATGCTGGACCTGTCCGACTTCTTCATCGGACGGTATAAGGAGGTTTTTGATAAGTATTATAAGGGGCTTCGCCGCCTGATCCTCAGCGAGCACGCATGGCACGTTGGGTTGGGCATTCTGGCATCGTTGATCAATTTTGCCCTCTATTCCTTCATCGCTCTGCAGGTCTTCACGGGGAATATGCTCATCGGTGACTATACCCTGTATACGGGCGCCATTCTCTCCATCGCTACCTGTATCACCACGCTGATCAGCAATTCCGCCAGCATCTACGAGGGAACCCTCTTTATTGATAACCTCATCTACTTCTTAAAAGAGCCCGCCACCGTGGTGTCCCGCATTCCCGAGCCTCTGCCCGTGCCCGACGAGCCTCACGTGATCGAATTCGTCAACGTGTCCTTCCGTTATCCCGGAACCGAGCGGGACGTGATCCGCAACGTAAATCTGAAGCTGACTCCGGGGCAATCGGTGGTTCTGGTTGGGTTGAACGGGGCAGGGAAGACCACGCTTCTGAAGCTTCTCACCCGTCTTTACGATCCCACGGAGGGGTATATCCTTTTGGACGGCAAGGATCTGCGGGATTACGATCTGAAGGATATTTATCGCATGTTCGGCGTGGTCTTCCAGGATTTCGGGAAATACGCCGTCACCGTTTCGGAAAATATCTCCTTCGGTGCCATGCACCGCCCTGCCGACGAATCCGCCGTCCGTGTCGCCGCCGCACAGAGCGATGCCGCCGATTTCATTTCCCGTCTGCCCAGAGAATACGATACGCCGCTGATGCGTATGTTTGAGCAGGACGGCATCGAGCTTTCGGGCGGTCAATGGCAGAAGCTTGCCGTTGCCCGTGCCTTCTACGCCGATTCCGAGATCCTCATTCTTGATGAGCCCACCGCCGCGCTTGACCCCTTGGCAGAGCAGGAGATCTATAACCAGTTCGACCGCCTGCGCAAGGACAAGACCACCATCTTCGTATCCCACCGTCTGTCCTGTGCCACCACCGCCGATATGATCGTGGTTCTGGAGGACGGGCAGGTTGTTGAGTGCGGGGATCACGAGGAGCTGATGGCGCTTCACGGTCGGTATCACCGCCTCTTCACCGTTCAGGCGGATCGCTACGAGCGCCGCAAGGAGGATCACGAGGAGCATTCCTTCGGTCCCCACGGAGATCGCCCTCACGGAGATCGCCCCCGCCGCAGACCCCACGATTTTGAATAAATCAATCCAAAAAAAGATGCAGTACGATGTTTCGTACTGCATCTTTTTCATGCTAATTCAATTCCCATGGCAAGGGCGTCTTCCACGGGCTTTTCATAAAAGCGCTTCCGCCGCCCGATCACCGTAAAGCCGCATTTTTCATACAGTCTCTGCGCCGCAAGGTTGGATTCTCTTACCTCTAAATAGGCGATCTTTGCTCCGTCGGCTTTCAGATAACGCAGAAGTTCGGTGAGAAATTCGGTTCCGATTCCCTGCCCCCGCAACTCCGCATCCACCGAAAAGGAGGTGATCTCCGCCTCGTCGCAGACCCGATATAAAATGCAATGCCCGCAGATCGCTCCGTTTATCTCCCAGATCATCACGTGGAACAGGTCGTTTTGCGCCACCTTGCCCAATTCCTCGCGGGATAGGGGCATGGCAAAGCATTGCTCCAATTCCGCCACCCGATCCAGATCTGCGGCCTGCGCTCGCCTCAATCCCATGTGTCTTCCTCCCATCTCGTCTGCAATCCTTCCCAAATCTGTTGGGCACAGATGCGATAATCTTCCTCGGTTCCTCCGTAGGGGTCGGATACGTCTTGATCGCAGAGGGTCTTGATCTTTTCGCTTCCCGAGGGGTAGATCCGTTTCAGAAAATCCGCTTGGGATCTTGTCATGGTATAGATCTTGTCCGCCTGCAGGAGCATAGTGTCGGTCAGGGGGCGCGCCCGATGTTGAGTCAGATCTGCTCCGTATTCTGCGGCAACGGTAATCGAATGGGGGTTCGCTCCGTCGGGGAAGACCGAGAGCCCTGCGCTTTCAATTTCATGTGAAAGCCCGCGGTCTTTTGCCATCTTTTTTGCCAACCCCTCCGCCAACGGAGAGCGGCAGGTGTTGCCTGTACAAATAAATAAGATCCGTTTCATTTTGCGTCAAACCAATTCTTTGCAATGCTGCAATCCACCGTCAGCGGCACCTTCAACTGCGCCACCGACTCCATTTCCTCCCGAAGCAACGCCTCTGCTCTTGCCGCTTCTTCGTCGGGCGCCTCCAGGATCAGTTCGTCGTGGATCTGCAGGATCAATCGGGTCTTCATGCCCTCGTCCTTCAGCCTGCGGTCAATTCGGACCATGGCGTATTTGATCAGATCTGCGGCGGTTCCCTGAATGGGTGCGTTCATGCAGACCCGCTCTCCGAATGCTTTCAGATGCCCGTTTGCTTTCAATTCGGGAACGTAGCGGCGGCGGTGGAACACCGTCTCCACGTATCCGTGCTCCTTGCCGAATTCCACCGTATCCTTCATATAATCCCGCACTCCCGTATAGGCGTCCAGGTAGGCGTCGATGTATTGCTTTGCCTCCTTGCGGGAAATGTTCAGATCCTGCCCCAGAGAGAATTCTCCGATGCCGTACACGATCCCGAAGTTGACCGCCTTGGCGCGGCGTCTCAGCTCGGGGGTGATCATTTCTGCGGGCAGATCAAAAACCTGGCTTGCGGTGGCGGTGTGAATATCCTCTCCGTCGAGGAACGCCTGCTGCATGGCTTTGTCGTCGGCAATGTGGGAAAGCACTCTCAGCTCGATCTGAGAATAGTCCGCATCCACCAGCGAATGCCCCGCCTCCGCCGAAAAGGCGCGGCGCATCTGCCGCCCCAGATCGGTGCGGATGGGAATGTTCTGCAGGTTCGGCTCGGTGCTGCTGATGCGCCCCGTTTGGGTCACCGCCTGCATGAAGACCGTGTGGATCCGTCCGTCTGCCTCCACCTGTGCGGAAAGCCCGTCTGCGTAGGTGGATTTTAATTTCGCCACCCGACGGCAATCAATGATCGCCTGCGCAATGGGGTGATGCTTTTTCAGATTTTCCAGCGTATCGTTATCGGTGGAGTAGCCCGTTTTGGTCTTCTTGCCTGCGGGCAGGAGAAGATCGTTGAATAAGACCTCGCTCAATTGCTTGGGGGAATATACGTTGAATTCCTTGCCTGCAAGATCGTAGACCGTCTGCTCCAATCCCGTCAGAAGCGTTCCCAGCTCATCGCTGAACCGATCGAGGAATTCCTTGTCGGCGCGGAAGCCCACGTCCTCCATGCGGGCAAGAACCGTGCAGAGGGGAAGCTCAATATCGTAATACAAAAACTCCGCGCCGTGCTCCTTCAGCTCTGCCTCTAATTTTTCCTTCAAGCGGGGGAGAAGGGCGGGAAAATCCTCTGCCGCCACCGTCAGCCCCAATTCCTTTTCGCAGATCTTTTCGGGATCCTTTGCGGCACGGGAGGGGTCCAGCACGTAGAGCGCCAGCATGGTATCGAAGGTGCAGCTTAATCCGATCCCCGCATGCTCCGCCGCGCGGATCAACGCCTTTGCGTCGTGGGCAAGGAAGGGGCGCTCTGCCAACTGCAGAAGCCGCGCCTCGCAGAGATCTGCTTCCACGATTTCTTTACCATTATATATATACAACCGATTTTCCTTCAGAATGACCGAGCGCTCTCCCTCGGGCAGAGGCTCGTCTTGGGACAGGACCCGCCGTTCGGGCGTCCGAAAATCTTCCTTCGGCTCTTCCTTTGCGGAAAGATCGAATTTCGCCGCCAGCTTTGCCAGCTCGTAGGTTTGAAAAATGCGATTCAGCGCTTCCTTGTCGGGCTCCTTGATGGCAAGATCCCCAAAGTCGGTCTCCGATTGGGTTACGATGGTTCCCAGCTTCTTGCTCAGATAGGCGGACTCCCGTCCGTTTTCCATCTTCGTTTTCAGCGCACCCTTCAGATCCTCCACGTGGGCAAACACGTTGTCCAGATCTCCGTATTGGTGCAGTAAATTCAGCGCCGTCTTTTCCCCCACCCCCGCAACTCCGGGAATGCGGTCGGAGGAATCTCCCATCAATGCCTTCAGATCGATCATCTGCGCAGGGCTCAACCCATATTTCTCCATCAGCGCCCCCTTGTCGTACAGGGTGTCCGAGGGACCCCGCGGGGTCGTGGTTGCAAGGCGCACGATCACGTTATCTCCGATCAGCTGAAGCGTGTCACGGTCTCCTGTGACGATCACGCACCGATCCCCCCGCTCTTCTGCACGGCGGCTCAGAATGCCGATCACGTCATCCGCCTCCAGACCCGCCTGCTCGAAGCGGGCAATTCCCATAGCATCCAGCAACTCCTTCACCACGGGGAACTGCTCTCTCAATTCGTCGGGCATGGCACGGCGCCCCGCTTTGTAATCGGTATACAGCTCGTGACGGTAGGTGGGGGCTTTTACGTCAAAGGCAACGCACAGATCGTCGGGGCGGTCTTCCTCCACGTGGCGCAGAAGAATATTGAAAAAGCCGTAGATGGCGTTGGTGTGAAACCCTTCCTTGTTGGTCAGAAGGGGAATTCCGTAAAAGGCGCGGTTGAGGATACTGTTTCCGTCAACGAGCATGATGGTTCTCATGGGGTCCTCCGAAGGGGAGCTTTGTGCGGTTTGCCCAAAGCCGTATTTTTTCTTACCTTTATTATACTCCATTTTGAGAGAAAAAGCAAGTCCCACAGCCCATCGTTCGGAATTTCTTCCCTCCTTCGGCAAAAATTTTTGGGCGCGTCATCCCCAAACAAGGGAGGAGGCGATATTTTTGAATTGTTTGTTCGAAAACTTGCTGTAGAATCGATGTTTTCGAACATTTATTTTGTTTATAGTGACGGAAAAGGAACAAAAAACAGGGATGAATTTCTCATACCACCTGAGAAACGATTTTTGAAATAACCCTTGACTTTTTCGGATTTTTACGATATAATAGTAGTACGGTGGATGAAAAGGGTGGATTAGGGATGAAAAACCCAAAAAATCCATCCGATTTGCGTCCAAATTCACGGAGAGGAGGAACGAGCCATGGCGTCTGTACGGCTGGAAGGTCGCTACGAAATGACCATCGATACCAAGGGACGTTTGTTTTTCCCTGCAAAGCAGCGGGAAAAGATCGAAGGCTCGGCTCTTCATATCACCCGTGGTCTGGATGACTGTCTGTTTGCCTTCACCGATTCCCAATGGGATTCCTTTTTGGAAAAGATCGGGACTCTTCCCCTCACCAAAGCCCGCAGCACCGAGCGCTTCTTCGTCGGAAACTCCACGCTTGCGGAAATGGACGAGCAGGGAAGAATCAAGATTCCTCCCTCCCTTCGTACTGTGGCAGGTCTGGAAAAGGACGTGACCATCGTGGGCTTGCGGGAGCGGTTGGAGATCTGGGATACCGCCCGTTGGAACGCTATGAACGATGCTCTCTCCGGTGACGAAATTGCCGCTCTTCTGGAGGAGATGAATTTCTGATATGGAATACGCACATCGCTCCATTATGGTTTCCGAAATACTTGAGGCGCTTGACGTAAAGCCCGACGGCGTTTATGCCGACGGCACCGCAGGCGGTGGCGGACATTCCTTCGCCATCGGCTCGCTTCTCGGACCTTCGGGAACTCTGATCTGCAACGATCGTGATTCTGATGCCCTTGCCGCTTGCAGGGAACGGCTGAAGGATCTCAACTGCAATCTCCGTCTGATTCAAGGAACCTTTTCCGATCTCGCCGAGAACGCAGGCGTGACCTTCGACGGAGTTCTTCTGGATCTGGGCGTTTCTTCTTACCAGTTGGATTGCGCCGAGCGCGGGTTTTCGTATATGCAGGATGCACCGCTGGATATGCGAATGAACCAAGGGGACAAGCTGACGGCAAAAAACGTCGTCAACGAATGGCCCGAAGCCGAATTGACCCGCATCTTTTTTGAATACGGAGAAGAGCGCTATTCCCGCCGCGTGGCGTCTGCCATCGTACGGGAACGTCAGCGCCGCCCCATAGAAACCACCCTTGAGTTGGTTCAGATCATCCGAAGCGCTCTGCCCCCGCAGGCGCTGAAGGAGAAGCAGCATCCCGCAAAACGAGTTTTCCAGGCGATCCGCATTGCCGTTAACGACGAGCTGGAGCAGGTTCGCATCGCTTTGGACCATCTGGTCGAAGCCATGAATGACGGCGGACGCATCGCTGTTCTTACCTTCCACAGTCTGGAGGATCGCATCGTAAAAAGCGCCTTTGCCCGTTACGAGCATCCCTGTACCTGCCCTCCCGATTTCCCCATCTGCGTTTGCGGAAAGAAATCTCTGGGGAAGGTTTTGGTCAAGGGCATTGCCCCCACGGCAGAGGAGATCGCGGAAAATCCCCGCGCACGCAGTACCCGACTTCGGGTCTTTGAACGTCGCATTGAATCTTAACACTCAAATACATACAAACATTGCCACCCGGCACACGACACACACGCCGCTCCACACAAGCGGAACAAGCCACCGGGCACCCAAACACACCATCACATCACCCCAAATCACGGAAAGGAGGAAATGATTCCGTGAGAACGGCTTCCGTAAAATCGAATCTCTTTACTGCGCTTCTTGCGGTCGGAATCATCGTCTTCCTGCTTCTGACCGTCCATTGCGGGATTCTCCAGAATGAGAAGAACGCAGAGCTGCGTGCCCTGCAAAGCGAGTTGGACGAAATCTCCAATCAGGGCACCAAGCTGCAGATCGAGATCGATCGCCGCTCAGACTACTTCACCGTGGAGCAATATGCTACCGAAGTATTGGGCATGCACAAGCTGGAAAAGTATCAGATCCAGTACATTCAATATGAAATGACCGGTACTGCCGAGCTGCTTAACAGCGAAGAGGATGACGACTTTTTCAGCCGTGTATCCAAGGCTTTCTCCGCCATCGGAGACTTCTTCGGAAATTAAGTTCTGATCCTCTCCCTGCGGGAATATACTGTTTTTGTCTTATACCTTCGTTGCCTCCCTGCGGATGAGAAAGGATCCCGTTATGAATATGCCATCCAGTAACAACCGAGTTCGCTACTTGTGGCCCATTGTGTTTGGGCTGCTATTTCTCGGGCTTGCGGGATGGCTTTTTCGCATTCAGGTGATCCTGCACGATAAATACGAAAGCCGTGCTTTGGATCAGCAGACTTGGGAGATCACCGTGGATGCCAAGCGAGGCTCCATCAAGGACGTGAACGGTGTGGTTTTGGCGCGAAGCGCCTCTGCCTATCAGGTTCTCATGGCTCCCTCTCAGCTGGATTCGGAGGAAGAACGGGTGGAGCTTGCCACCTTTTTGTCCGAAACCCTCGGGCTCAGTTACGATTCGGTCTATGAAAAGACCACCAAAAAGAGTCAGTATATCGTGATTAAGCGCCGCATCGAATCTGCCGAAGCCGATGCCGTGGTGAAATTCGTTTCCGAAAATAAAAAGAAATATTCCGACGCCCTGTGGGTCAGCGAGGACACCAAGCGTTATTATCCTTTGGGCAATCTTCTTTCCACCGTGGTTGGGTTCGTTGGAACCGACAATCAGGGCTTGGAGGGCTTGGAGTATTATTACGAGCAATATTTAAAAGGAACCCCAGGGAAGATCACCGCCATCCGCACCGCCTCGGGCTCGTCCCTTCCCTTTGAAACCGAATCCTATCAGGATGCGGTGGATGGATACGATCTGTATCTGACGGTAGACGTTCAGATGCAGTATATTCTGGAGAAGTATATTTCCAACGCCCGCGTGGAGCATAACGTCCAGTCCCGCATCGGTGGCGTGATCATGAACGTGAAGACCGGCGCCATTCTTGCCATGTCCAGCAAGCCCGACTACGATCTGAACGCTCCCTTTGCCATTAACGACGAAATGACCCTGAAGCAGCTGCTGAAGGAATATAAGGACGTCGCATCTCCCGAATACATCAAGGCATACAATGCACAGCAGGTGGAATATCGGAAGAACAAGATCATTTCCGAGCTGTACGATCCGGGTTCCACCTTTAAGATCTTCACTGCCGCCATGGCGTTGGAGGAGAATCTGGTTTCTCTGACCGAGAAGTTCTATTGCCGCAACTCCATCAACATGGGTGCGATCACCTACCATTGCGCCTCGGGTCGTTCTCATAAGGAGGAGACCTTCCGTGATGCCATGGCAAACTCCTGCAACGTTGCCTTCGTCCAGATCGCCGAGCGGATCGGCGTTTCCAGATTTTACGATTATTTTACGCTGTTCGGGTTCCGCAGTAAGACCGGGGTGGGACTTCCCGGGGAAGCCGCCAGCATCTTCTTTGATAAAGAAACCATGAGCGTCTGGAATCTGTATTCCGCATCCTTCGGGCAGACCTTCCAGATCACCCCCATACAGCTGATCGCGGGGGTCAGCGCCATTGCCAACGGCGGCGTTTATATGCAGCCCTATATTCTGGATCGGGTCGTGGATCAGAACGGAAACGTGATCCTGCAGAATGAAGCGGAGGCGGTCCGTCAGATCATCTCCAAGGAATCCTGCGATACGCTCAACGATTTTCTGGAATATACCGTGGTCAAGGGGAAGAGAGGCTATCTGGAGGGCTATCGCATCTGCGGTAAGACCGGTACCTCTCAGAAGGTGGATTCCTCCTCTGCAGGCTACGGCAATAAGGTCGTTGCTTCCTTCGTCTGCTTTGCTCCCGCAGACGATCCCGAAATTGCTATTTTGGTTCTGGTGGACGAACCGAACACCGAGATCCAGTTCGGTTCTTACATCGCCGCTCCCTTGGGGCGGGATATTATGGGCGAATGCCTGGAGTATCTGAACATTGAGCCCGACTACGAGGGCGATTCCTCCTCCCGTTCGGTTACCGTTCCCGGAGTGGTCGGAACCTCCGCCGATCAGGCGGCGGCAGCCATGGAGGAGCTTGGCTTGATCGTCAAGATCATCGGTGACGGCGAAAAGATCGCCCGCCAGCTGCCCGTGGAAAAGACCGTTCTTTGCGAAGGAAATACGGTTCTCCTCTATACCGATTCCAAGGATAACGAAAATCTGAATACCACCGTAACGGTTCCCTATCTGATCGGAAAGCCTGCGGCGGAATGCAACTCTCTGCTCCAGCAGGCAGGATTGAACATTAAGGTCGTGGGTGAAAACCTGAATTATGCCACCACCGTAGCGGTCAAGCAAAGCGTTGCCGCGGGAACGCAGGTGGAAAAGGGAACCCTGATCACCGTTCATTTCGAAGAAAAGAAGCAATGACGTGATAAAACCCATCGGATGTGTAAATACTAACACTTTACCTTCCGAAAGGGTGTACGTCATGATTCTTTCTCAATTAGCAAGCTCCGTATTTGATCCCGCTCCCTTGCAGGATCTGAATATTACCTCCGTCACCGACCGAAGCGACGAGGTTCGGGTAGGATCTCTGTTCGTTGCCATTCGCGGCAGAACCGTGGACGGTCATCGCTATCTTGCCGACGCCGCGGCGCGGGGTGCCGTTGCCGCCGTCGTTTCCCATCCCGTAAACGGTCCCATTCCTTGCTTTCCCGTCTCCGACGTTCGACGGGCGTACGCCCTTCTTTGCGGGAATTTTTACGGAAATCCTGCAAAAAATATGGTTCTGACGGGAATCACGGGGACCAACGGAAAGACCTCGACCGCATGTCTTTTGGAGCATTGTCTCCGCGCCTGCGGCATCAAGACTGCTCTGATCGGAACGGTCTGCACCGATGACGGTGCCTCGGTCTGCGATTCCTCGCTCACCACCCCCGATCCCTCGGTGTTGCATTCGGTTTTTGCCCGTGCGCGGGATAATCAATGCTCCCACGCCGTTCTGGAGGTCTCGTCCCAATCGTTGGATCAGCGGCGGGTTGCGGGGCTGGAATTCGCCGTTGGGATCTTCACCAATCTTTCGGTGGATCATCTGGATTATCACGGAACCATGCAGGCGTACCGTGACGCCAAGCAAAAGCTGTTTTATCAATGCCGCACGGGACTGGTCAATTCGGACAGCGATTACGTTGCTCCGCTTCTGACTCTGCCGGGAATCAAAACCTTTTCGGTAACTCACCCTGCGGATTTTACCGCCACCCGCGTCCGCATGACGGCGGATGGCATCACCTACGTGGAATGTTCCCCCTCGGGGCGAAGAGAGGTTTCTCTTCCCATGCGAGGCAGGTTCAGTATATATAATTCACTTGCGGCGCTTGCCGCTGCGGAATGTCTCGGCTTGGATGCCGATGCCTGTGCCGAAGCGCTCCGATCCTTTTCCGGTGTTCGGGGAAGAATGGAGACGGTGCGGGGAGACCTTCCGTTCCGATTATTGATCGATTACGCTCATACTCCCGACGGGCTGAAACTCGTGCTGCAGTCTCTTCGGGATACCGCCGTCGGAAGGATCATCCTCGTGTTTGGTTGCGGGGGAGACCGCGACGAAGGAAAGCGCCCCGAAATGGGACGGATCGCATCGTCTCTGGCGGACGAGGTCATCGTCACCACCGACAATCCCCGTTCCGAGGATCCCGAGGAGATCATCCGACAGATCTTGTCGGGGGTTCTTCATCCCTGTCGGGTCGTTCCCGATCGCACCGAAGCCATCCGCACCGCATTGCGGCTGGCGCAAGCGGGGGATACGGTTCTTCTGGCGGGAAAGGGGCATGAAACGCGGCAGATCTTTGCCGACGGAAGCATCCCTTACGATGAAAGGGAAATTGCACGGAAATTACTCAAGGAAGAGGGATATTGATGAAAATTCGTTTGTCTGAGTTTGCCCGCATCGTTGGCGGCGAATGCCTTGGTGACGGGGAGCTTACCGACTTTTGTATTGATTCCCGCAAAGCAAAAGCGGGAGATATGTTCGTTTGTCTGAAGGGTGCCCGTGTGGACGGTCACGATTATATACCCAAAGCCGCTCAGAACGGTGCCACCTCGGCGTTGGTGGAGCGGAAAATGCCCACCGACCTGCCCTGCGTTCTCGTTCCCGATACGCTGAAGGCGTTGCAGGATTTTGCCGCGTGGTATCGCAATCAGCTGGATCTGAAGGTGATCGCCGTCACGGGAAGCGTGGGGAAGACCACCACCAAGGAATTCATTGCCGCAGTGCTGTCCCGCGCCTTCCCCACCTATAAAACGCAGGGGAATATGAACTCCGAAACGGGGCTTCCTCTGACCCTGATCCATACCGAGCCCGAGCATCGGGCTGTGGTTACGGAAATGGGCATGTGCGGATTTGGAGAGATCTCCGAGCTGTCCCTCATCGCCCGTCCCGACATTGGGGTTTTGACCAACATCGGCGTTTGCCATATTGAATATTTGGGCTCCAGGGAAGGGATCCTTAAGGCGAAATGCGAGATCGTGGACGGTATGTCCGACGATGGGGTTCTGATCCTCAACGGCGACGATCCCCTGCTTGCCACCGTTTCCGATACCAAGCAGCGTCGGGTTCGCTACGGTCTGAACAGCCCCGAATACGAATACTACGCCTATAACGTTGCGGTCCTCAGCGAGGGGGTCTGCTTCACCGCAAAAACTCCGCTGGGCGATCTGGATGTGAATCTCGCCATCGACGGGATCCACAACGTATACAATTCCCTTGCCGCCATTGCCGTGGGCGTGGAGTGCGGGATGGATCTCAAGTCCATCGGGGAAGGTCTTCTTTGCATGGAAAAAGCCCCCATGCGGCAGAATGTCCGCAAGGAAAAGGGCATGACCCTCATTGAGGATTGCTATAACGCCAGTCCCACCTCCATGAAGGCGTCCATCGACGTTCTGAAGGGAAAGTCCGGGCGCAAGATCGCCGTTCTCGGGGATATGCTGGAATTGGGAGAAAATTCCGCAGAGTACCACCGTTCTGTGGGAGAGATGCTGGAGGGCGTTTCGGTTCTCATCGCTTACGGAGACTACGCTTCCGCTTATCTGGAGGGTGCCTCCAAGGCGGGTGTTTTGCAACGGATTCCCTGCCGCACCGCAGAGGATGCCGCTGTGAATCTGAACCTCGTTGCCCGCGAAGGGGATGTGATCCTGTTCAAGGCAAGCCGAGGAATGCACGCAGAAACGGTTATTGAAAGCTTTTTGAACGATACCAACAGAGAGGAAGTATAACGTTATGCCCGATTATGGATATGTGATTCTCGGATTTGTTTGCGCTTTGGTTTTAGGCTTGAGCTTTATCCCCCTGCTGATCCCCGTTCTTCGCCGCTTGAAGTTCGGTCAGCAGATCCTGATCAAGGACGGCCCCTCCTGGCATAAGAACAAGCAAGGGACCCCCACCATGGGTGGCATTGCATTCCTTGCTTCTACCGTCATTGCCTTTTTGCTGTTTGGGTTTAAGTTTTATACTCAGACCGAGGTTTTGGGAAGTGTTGCCGTTCCTCCGGTCAGCATAGCGGTGCTCTGCTTCTCGGTTCTCTTCACCGCCATCGGGTTTACCGATGACTTTACCAAGATCCGCAACAAGCAGAATCAGGGCTTGACCGCCACCCAAAAGCTGATTGCCCAGGGGATCCTGTCCATACTCTTCATTCTGTACATCGGTCTTCGCAACGGATTTTCCACCCATCTTCTGATCCCCATCTTCGGTTGGGTCTGGGATTTCTCCATCGTATATTACGTCATCGCCATGCTTCTGATCACGGGCTTTGTCAACGCCGTGAATCTGACCGACGGCGTGGACGGACTCTGCACCACCGTCACCCTCCCCGTGGCTACCTTCTTCTGCGTATCCGCGGCGGTGATGAAGCTGACCGACGTTTCGATCCTTGCCGCCTGCCTTTTGGGCTCCTGCGTCGCTTTTTTGGTCTATAACTGGCATCCCGCCAAGATCATGATGGGGGACACGGGCTCCTTCTTCCTGGGATCCATGGTGGTGGGCTTGTCCTTCGCTCTGGATATGCCGCTGGTCATTCTGTTGGTCGGTATCGTCTATTTCCTGGAGACTCTGTCGGTTATGATCCAGGTCACCTACTTTAAGATCACCCACGGCAAGCGCCTCTTCAAGATGACCCCCATCCATCACAGCTTTGAGCTGAGCGGCTATTCCGAAAAGCAGATCTGCTATCTCTTCGGAGGATGCTCTCTTTTGGCGTGTGCGCTGGTTCTGATCTGGGTCTTTGCTTATTTTCTGTAATTTTTTGAATTAACTCTATGAAAGGAGCGTCGGCATGAAAAACGATCTTCAATCCCGATCCAAGCGGATCTCGTCGGTGGACCTTCCCTTCCTTGCGGCGGTGCTGCTTCTCTTGGCGATCGGTCTTGCCACGCTGTATTCCGCGGGATACGCCAAGGCGCTCCAGAAAACGGGAAACAGTTATTTCTACATCGCCCGACAGGGCGCGTTTGCCGCAGGCGGATTGGTGGTCATGTTCTTGGCTTCCTGGTTCCCCTATAAGGCATACCGAAAGCTTGCGCCCTTTCTGTACGGCGCCAGCGTCGTTCTTCTGGGTGCGGTGCTTCTTCTGAGTAACGACAGTGAAAAGCGCTGGCTCTACATCGGAGGCTTTCAGTTCCAGCCCTCGGAGGTCGCCAAGGTTACGGTGATCCTTCTGTTGGCGCTCTATCTGTCCAATCCCAAGCTTCGTGTTCGCAGCTTTTGGCGCGGTATCGTATTTCCCGCCGTTATCTTCGGCGTCTGCGCCCTTTTGGTGGGGGTCGAGCCCCATCTTTCGGGTGCCATTCTCGTTTGTTGCATCGGCTTGATCATGATCATCTCCGCAGGGGCAAACGTCCTTCAGATGGTTCCCATCGGGCTTGCCTGCGTGGCAGGTGCCGTGGCGCTCTATTTCAGCAAGGAATATATGCAACAGCGCGTTTATACCTGGCTTCACCCCGAATCCGATCCCACGGGTGCGGGCTATCAGGCGCTCCAATCGCTTTACGCCATCGGCTCGGGCGGCTTGACCGGTCTGGGCTACGGCAACAGCCGTCAGAAATACCTCTACCTCCCCGAGCCTCAGAACGACTTTATTTTCTCGGTCTTCTGCGAGGAGATGGGTTGGATCGCCGCCGTTCTGGTTCTTTGCATCTTTGCCTTTTTGATCATCCGCGGATTTTACATCGCCGCCCACGCCCCCGACCGTTTCTCCTCTCTGATCGTCGTCGGGATCGTTTCCCGTGTGGCGGTGCAGACCATCTTTAACATTGCCGTGGTTTCGGGGGCTCTGCCCGTTACGGGAATCTCCCTTCCCTTCTTCAGCTACGGAGGAACGGCTCTGTTGGTCCTCTTGGGGGAAATGGGGATCGTTCTTCAGATCTCCCGCTACGCCACCATAGAAAAAGATCCTCCCTTGAAATCGGAAAAATCCGAAAAACAAACTCCGTCCGAACAGGAGGCTACCGTATGAAATTTCTCGTTGCCTGCGGAGGTACCTCGGGGCACATCAATCCCGCCCTCGCCATTGCGGGGGAGCTTCGCCGTCGCTATCCCGACGCAGAATTTTTGTTCGTTGGTACCGCAACCCATCTGGAAGCCGACCTTATTCCCCGTGCCGGGTATCGGCTGGAAACCATAGAAGTGACAGGTCTTCGCCGCAGAAAGAATTTTGCGGCGATCAAGCATAATGTTACGGCTCTTTCCAAATTCGTCAAGGCGCGCGCCCGCGTCCGTCGGATCCTGAAGGAATACCGTCCCGACGTGGTCATCGGCACGGGAGGCTATGTGAGCGCTCCCGTTCTGTCGCAGGCGGCGGGAATGGGCTTTAAGACCGTTATTCACGAGCAGAACGCCTTTGCGGGCATGACCACCAAAATGCTTGCCCCCAAGGTGGATCGGGTCTTGCTCAGCTTTCCCTTGGCGCATCCCATCAAGTGTGATCCCGAAAAATGCACCGTCATCGGCAATCCCGTCAAGTCCGAGTTTCTGTCCATGACGAAAGAGGAAGCCCGCAAGGAGCTGGGAATCGCTCCCGACGAGGCGTACGTTCTTTCTTACGGCGGAAGCCTCGGCGCCACGAAGATCAACGATGCATTTTTGGATATGGCTCGCCTTGCGGCTCCCGAAAACGCCGTCACCTTCTGCCACGGCGCCGCACGGGATTACGCCCGTATGACCGAGGCGCTGAAGGATCTTTCCTCCGATCGCATTCACGTATACGAATACATTTACGATATGCCCCTTCGCATGGCAGCCGCCGACGTGGTAATCGCCCGCTCGGGCGCCATGACCTTGACCGAGCTTGCGGTTTTGGGGAAGGCATCCATTCTCATTCCGTCTCCCAACGTGACCGAGAATCACCAGTATTTTAACGCCAAGACCTATTCCGACGCAGGCGCCGCCGTGTTGCTGGAGGAGAAGGATCTGACGGGGGAGACCCTGTATGAGACCCTCTGTGATCTGGTCTTTGACAAGGGACGGCTGTGCGATATGGAGCGTGCCTGCCGAACGCTGGCGCATCCCGCCGCAACCGCCCGCATCTGCGATGCGATCGAGGCTCTGATTCCGTAATCCGCACCTTTTTCCGTCCGTGGCATAAGATGGAATGAATTCCGAAAAAAGGGGTACATATATCTATGCCTAAGCTACGGATCGAGGGAGGGAATTCCCTTTGCGGAGTGATTGACGTTCAAGGAGCAAAAAACAGCATTCTCCCCATTATGGCGGCGGCTTTGCTTGCCGAGGGAGAGTGCGTCATCGAAAATTGTCCCCGCATCAGTGATGCCGATGCCGCCATCGCCATTTTGGAGACCTTGGGGGCGAGCGTGCGACGGCGGGGAAATCGGGTTTGGATCGATTGCCGATCTCCGTTGAATTACGAGATCCCCGATGATCTGATGCGAAAAATGCGCTCCTCCGTGATCTTTTTGGGAGCGTTGCTTGCCCGTTGCGGAAAGGCGGTCATCTCCTTTCCCGGGGGATGCGAGCTTGGACCCCGCCCCATCGACCTGCATCTGGCGGCGTTCGAAAAGATGGGAGTCCGCATCGAGGAGGACTTCGGATGTCTTTCCTGTGATGCACAACATCTGACGGGGTGCGAGATCCCTCTGTCCTTCCCCAGCGTGGGCGCCACCGAAAATATCATGCTGGCGGCGGTTCGCGCCAAGGGGACTACCGTTATCACCAACGCCGCGCGGGAGCCCGAGATCGAGGATCTGCAGGCGTTTCTCAACGAAATGGGAGGAGACGTTCGGGGTGCGGGCACGGGAACCGTGATCATTCACGGAAAAGATTCCCTGCACGGGTGCAGTCATCGGGTCATTCCCGACCGCATCGTCACCGCCACGTATCTCTGCGCCGTTGCCGCAACCCGCGGAAATGCGCTTTTGAGAAAGACCCGTCCCGACCATAACGCCGCCCTTCTTGCGGCGCTCCGACAATCGGGGTGCGAGATCGAGGTCTGCGAGGATCTGATCCGCATTCAATGCGATTCTTTACGTGCCTCCCGTCCCATCCGAACCATGCCCTATCCGGGGTTCCCCACCGATGCCCAGGCGCCCTTTATGGGGCTCATGTGCGTGGCGAAGGGAAGCACCGTTTTTGTGGAAACCATATTTGAAAACCGATACCGACATATTGCGGAGCTTTGCCGCATGGGGGCGAAGATCACGCCCGAGGGCAAGGTTGCCGTGGTGGAAGGCGTTTCCCGACTTCGGGGCGCACCCGTGGAAGCCACCGACCTGCGGGGCGGGGCTGCGCTGATGATCGCCGCCCTTGCCGCAGAGGGAACCACCTATCTCTCTGAAATACATCACATCGATCGCGGTTACGAGGATCCCGAGGGAGTTCTGACCCAACTGGGTGCCTCGGTCTTCCGCGAAGAATAACCCCCGAACCTTTGGGGGAGAAAGGACAAGCCTGCCGTGAGTGAATTGGAAAAGCTGCGGGAAAAGCAGCAGCGCCGCCGACAGAAGCGGACCCTTCGCATCATCCTGATTTCTCCCGTCATCGCCTTGGCGTTCGTCGCCGCCTTCAGTCTTATGACCCGCATCGAATCGGTCCTTGTCCTCAACTCTACTCCATATTCCGCAGGGGAGATCGGTTCGACCTTCTCCTTTTCGGTGGGGGATAGCATTTTCTCGGTCAATCGGGATAAGCTTTCCCGAGAGATCCCCGTGTCCTGCCCCTACGTGAAGCAGGCTGAGGTTTCCTATCGTTTGCCCAATCGCATTCAGGTCACGCTGACTCCCGCCATTCCCGTTCTTGCCCTCCGCACCGAGCGGGAGGTCCTGTTGCTGGACGAGGATTTTAAGGTGCTGGAAAAGCTGGATCGCCTGCCCGAGGGGTATCTTTACGTGGACGGCATCGAGCTGGAATCCTACGAGGTAGGGAAGATCCTGGACGAGGACGAAAACGTGGAGGTCTCCGTGGTGCGAGATCTTCTCAACGAGCTTCGCAAGCGGGGCTTGTACGAGGCAACCTCGGTCATTAATCTTTCCAAGCAGTATAACATTTCCATGCAGATCTACGACGTGATCACCGTGTATCTTGGAAACTCCGAGGATTTCTCCACCAAGATCAACGCGCTCATCAAGGTCCTCAACGAAAACGATTTGACCGTCCCCGCCGAGATCCGCGTCCGCAATCCCTCCGAGGTCCGCTATTCCCGACTGCCGTAAGGGGAAAAACGGCGAAGAAGTGCGGGAAATGGCAGTTTTCGTAAAATGTTCGAAATAAAATCATAAAAATGACACCGTAACAACTTTTCTTTTGGCGAAAACTGTGATATAATAAGTATAACTATAGTTAGTGCACAACGGATTAACATAACGAACCATCGAAAGGAAGTAAAACACTATGGCTTTCAGAAGCATTGAGGAACCCGAAGCTCTGGTCAATATTAAGGTAATCGGAGTCGGCGGCGGCGGCGGAAACGCTGTCAACCGCATGATTCAGGATGACGTCAAGGGCGTTGACTTCATCGTTGCCAATACCGACCAGCAGGATCTGGAGGATTCTCTCGCCTCCAACAAAATCACCCTTGGTCAGAAGGTGACCAACGGCCGCGGTGCGGGCGCAAATCCCGAGGTCGGTCGCCGTGCGGCGGACGACAGCCGTGAGCAGATCTCCGAAGCCCTCAAGGGCGGCGAAATGGTCTTCATCACCGCAGGCATGGGCGGCGGTACCGGTACCGGTGCGGCTCCTCTGGTTGCAGAGATCGCCAAGG
The DNA here is from genome assembly GCA_017424085.1 of Clostridia bacterium. Taxonomy (GTDB): domain Bacteria; phylum Bacillota; class Clostridia; order Oscillospirales; family UBA644; genus RGIG995. Next base: position 2,147 of record JAFPBP010000070.1, on the reverse strand, counting down.
AGATGGGTCTTCTCACCGTCGGCGTGGTGACCAAGCCCTTCGGCTTTGAAGGAAATCTGAAGATGAAGCGCGCCGAAAAGGGTATCGACGATCTCCGCGCTCACGTGGACTCTCTGGTCGTCATCCCCAACGAGCGTCTGAAGTACGTTGCCGACGATCGCATCACTCTGGTCAACGCATTTGCCATGGCTGACAGCGTTCTCAAGCAGGGCGTTCAGTCCATCACCGATCTGATTCAGGGTCGCGGTATTCTGAATCTGGACTTCAACGACGTTTGCGCCATCATGAAGGACGCAGGCTACGCTCACATGTGCGTTGCTTCCGCCAAGGGTAAGGATAAGGCTGAGGAAGCCGCCCGCAAGGCGATCGTATCCCCCCTGCTGGAAACCTCCGTTGCAGGTGCCAAGGGTATCATCATCAACTTCACCGCGGATCCCGAGGTCGCTCTGGACGATATCTATCGTGCCGCCGACATCATCCGTGAGGAAGCCGATCCCGAAGCAAACATCATCTGGGGTGTGGTTCTGGATGACGAGCTGGAAGACGAGCTTCGCATCACCATCATCGCCACCGGCTTTGATGAGCCTCAGAACACCGCTCTGCCCACCAAGGCAGGCGTGAAGCCCCTCACCTCCTCCGGTTATACCTTCAAGCCCTATGAGGCAGCTAAGCCCGCCGCTCCCGAAAAGCCCGTGGCTCCCGCTCCTGCTGTTGATACCAGCGCTCTTCTTGACGATCTGACCGCTCCTGCGACTCAGCCCGTGGAAGAGGATTCCGACGAAGATTTCATGAGACTGCTCAATGAGATCACCAAGGGCAAATAATTAACTCAGAATCCGAAGCGTTCCGCAGATCTTGCGGGACGCTTTTTTCGTCTATTCCCGAGGTGCTTTGGGACAGTTTTGAACAAAAATTGAAGAAATCCGCCGCATGGTTGCATTTTCCTTCCGAAGGTGCTATAATCAAGATAACGAAAAAAGAATTTTGGAGGTATCCTATGGAACTTTCGATCAATATCGGTAATCTTCTTTCTCGCTACGATCTGGAAACGTCCATCGATCTGGCAAAGCAGGCGGGCTTCACCGCCATGGACTATTCCCTCATGGATATGGTTAAGGACGACGCTCCCTTCAACGGCGATAATTATCTGGAGCTGGCGCACGCCGTCCGTGCCCTCGCCGATGCCAAGGGCTTCCCCGTCAATCAGACCCACGCTCCCTTCTCCTTCGGCTCAAAACTCTGGGGAGATCCCGATTATTATCAAAACGTGATCCTGCCCCGCATGATCCGAAGCATCGAAATTTCGGGCATTCTCGGCGCTAAGGTGATCGTGATTCACCCCCTGCATCACATTACCTATCACGGTAACGAGGAGACCCTGTTCCGCATGAACATGGATTACTACCGCAGCCTGATCCCCTACGCCGCCAAGGCGGGCGTGAAGATCGGCGTGGAGAACATGTTCCAGTCGGATCCCCTGCGGAAATACATCGTGGCGGACACCTGCTCCACCGCCGAAGAATTCGTCCGTTACATCGACGAGCTGAACAGCGAGCATATCACCGCCTGCCTTGACATCGGTCACGTTGCCCTGCCCCTCACCGATGCCACCGCCGCCGACGTGATCCGCGCCTTGGGGCATCACCGTCTGGGCGCCCTCCATGTGCATGATAACGATTACACCCGCGACCTGCACATCCTGCCCTATCTCGGAAAACTCAATTGGGCGGAGATCTGCGCCGCCCTGGGCGAGATCGACTATCAGGGCGATTTCACCTACGAGGTCAACGGTCAACTGTTCCTGAACTGCGACGAGGAGTTCGTTCCTCTGGGCGTCGGCTTCATGGGAACCGTCGGAAAACACCTCTGCTCCATGGTGGAAGCCAACCGAAAGACTCTGTAACAACCGAAGGCGGTGCGTCTCACGATGCACCGCCTTGATTTTTTTGCACATTGAAATTGAATTTGTTTTTGCATCTTTTTGTGCGTTTCGTGTAGAAATGGGAACAAAAACACAAAGAAATATTACAATTCGCACTTTTCCACCCCTTGACAAGCGCCCCTTGCATATGATATAATAAAATTACCAAGAAAAGGAGGTATATCCCATGAAAATTAAAAAGATGTTCTCTGTCACCCTTGCGCTG
>JAFPBP010000069.1 GCA_017424085.1 Clostridia bacterium | reverse complement strand
CCACGCCCTCGCCGCGGTTCTTCATGAGAATGGCGGCGCCGTCACCGGTGACCTGAATGAGGATGGTATCGTCCTCGGTGGTGATATCCAGGGCAATGTCCTCAATGCCCATTTTCTCAAACAGACCCTCCAGATAGTCCCTTACCTTCACACAGGGATCGGGAACGTAGGTGATCTTAACCTCCGCATCGCGGGCGCCGATTCCCAGAAAACCCTTGGAGCCCAGATCAATAACCTCCTGGCTGAACTCGCCCTCGGTCAGACCCAGCTCTTCTACGGCTTTGGCAACGGCTTCTTCGATGGTTTTTCCTTTGAAAATCTTTTCCATCATAATACCTTTCGTTTATTTCTTCTTGTTCTTCTTGGCGGGCTCTTGAAGCGCCTCGGCTTCTCTCCGCTCTTTTTCAATCTGCGTGTAATTCAGCTTCTTCTCTTTGACGGGCTTTTCTTCAACCTTCTCCTTCATGAACATGGGCAGAAGAACGATCTGCAGCAGGGAGAACAGGTTGGAGGCGATCCAGTACAGGGCAACGCCGAAGTTCATGGAATAGCCGATGAAAAGAGAAAGGATGGGCATGGTATAGAGCATGGTATTCATGCTTTTTGCGGTGGGATCGTCGGAATTGCTCTGGGAGCGGGATTTCCGCATGCTGATCCAGCTGGACAGGAAGGAAGACGCCGCGGCGATGATGGGAACCAGAATGAAGGGGCTCCACAAGCCGTGCGCCGATGCCGATTCGCCCAGGTTGATGCCCAGAAATTCGGTGTTGACCACAGCCTTCTGCTCGATGGCTTCCATAAGGTTGTCCAGAGTGCCGTTGGAGTTGATCATGTCGGCGATGTAGATCTCGTTGAGCTTGATCAGATCCTTAACCTCTTTGCCCCACTCTACCAATTTCCCGTCGGTGATAACCTTGCCGAATACCTCGATCAGCTTTTGGATCGATTCGTTCTGTACCCCCGATTCCACGGCGACCTTGACGGCGTTGTAAAGGTTGCTCTCGGAGAAATTACAGATATAGGTAAGAGGCTGACGGATCACGTTCCAAAGACCGAAGATAACGGGCATCTGGATCAGCATGGGAAGACAGCCCGACAGGGGGTTATAGCCTTCCTTGGCGTACAGATCCTGCATCTCCTGCTGATATTTGGGATCGCGGGTATTGTTATGATACTTATTGTTCAGCTGCTTGATCTTCGGCTGCAGCTTCTGCATTTTCAGCTGGTTTTTCTGAGTCTTGATTGCGCTGGGCAGCATAATGATCCGCGCCAGCAGAGCGAAAACAAGAATGGACCAGCCGTAGTCCCCGATGATCCAATAGATCCCTTTCAGGATCAATCCCAGGGGGACGTTAATGATGTCCATAAAATTCATGATAGTTCTCCTTCCCGCAATGCGGGAGCTTCAGGGATCCGAGGCGCTTCCTCGGATCGCACACCCGATCGGACCGTGCTCTTCCGTCGGATCGTGTTTCCGTTGCCTGTCCGGAAAAGGAATGCGGCATTCGTTTTCCCAAGGCAACTCTGCGCAAGAAAAAAACCGTGTAAACCGAAAAATACCTTAAAATTCAAACCCCGCCGTAGAGACACACCCTTCTCCTTTTCGGTTTTTTTCACCGAAATTTCAAGAGGTTCTGAGCCCGTTCACGCCGAAATCGGTCAGAATTTTAAGGTTATTTTTTTCTTCCGCAGGGTTGCCCCCGGAACGTTACGTCTTGCCTGTTGTGTTTTTTTTCGGAACGGGGTCGTACCCGCCCTTGGAAAAGGGATTGCATCGGAGAATCCGCCATACGGCAAGCAGGGAGCCCTTCCAGAATCCGTGCTCCTCCAGCGCCTCCAAGGCGTATTCGGAGCAGGTTGGAACAAACCGACAGCAGGGCGGTTTGCAGGGAGATATATACCGTTGATAGCAACGGACCAACCAAAGGGCAATCCGTTTCATACGATCTTAACTCCCATGCGCTCCAGCACTTGCTCCAGCTGCTCCTTCACCGCGTTCATGGAAACCTCGCCCGTTCGGGTGCGCGCCACCAGAATGAGGTCAAACCCCACGTTCAGCGACGGCTCGGTGAGGCGATACGCCTCCCGTAAGACCCGACGGCAACGGTTACGCCGCACTGCCTTTCCCACGGTTTTGGAGGTGGTGATCCCGAGACGGTTCACCTGTCTTCCGTTTTTGCGCAGGTAAAGAACGAAAAGAGGCGTTACCACGCTCTTTCCGGTTTTGTACAGGCGGCGGAACAGACGGTTCTCGCAGATTATTTCCGTTTTCTTCATCAATAGGTCAGTTGCTTTCTGCCCTTCGCTCTTCTTCTGGCGAGCACTTTACGGCCGTTGGCGGTCTTCATGCGCTTACGGAAGCCATGCTCCTTCTGACGCTGTCTCTTCTTGGGCTGGTAGGTTCTTACCATTTTCATTTCCCTCCTTCCGGTGGAACGCAAAAGGGGCGCACTACCCCCTTGCGGACTTCTCCCAATATTATATATGAAATTTGTCCGATTGTCAAGTCCTGAGGAAAAAATTTTCGGAATTTTTTTTAACATTTTATCCTTTCGGCTTGCTTATTTCTCTATAATATGGTATTATATAAAAGAAATTGTTTATATTTTAGAATTTTTTATTTTTATAGACTTCAATTCCGTGCCTTCGCCGCACGCATTTTCACCATAGGAGGAACCGAACCGTGACCTTTCGCGACGTATGGGAAAACACCCTGACCGCCCTGGACGATACAATTACCGAGAACGCCATGAAAATGTGGATCCGAACCCTGGAGCCCGTGGCGTACGAAAACGATGCGATGATCCTCATCTGCCAGACCACCTTCCAGAAGGAGATCGTCATGTCCAAATACAAGGACGTGATCTCCACCACCATGTCCGAGCTGGTGGGCTTCGATATGACCATCAACGTGCAGACCCACGAGGAGCGCCTGCAGACCAGCTATACCTCCCGTCCTTCCAAGCCTCCCCATCCCGAGGTGCAGGAGAATTTCAAGAATCTCACCGATTCCATTGCTCATCCCGAATTCACCTTTGCCAATTTCGTGGTGGGAGAATCCAACCGTCACGCCCATGCCGCCTGCCTTGCGGTGGCGCAGAACCCCTCGGGCGCCTACAACCCTCTGTT
>JAFPBP010000068.1 GCA_017424085.1 Clostridia bacterium | reverse complement strand
TTATGCAAAAAAATAATTTTTGTTAACAATGACGAAGTTCCCGAAGGGCACCGAGGCGTTTTTCTGCGTTTTGAACAAAAGCCCGTTTTTTTCGGAAATTTCGAACCCTGAAAGGAGATATCTTCCATGGCAAAGCTTCCCAATCAAGACCTCCACGGCGCGACCCTCACCCCCGGCTCGGTGATCGTTCTGTCCTTTACGGGCATCATTTTGATCGCCTGCATCGGGCTGGGCATCAAGCTGGACGCGCCCATTCTGTTTGTCATCGGACCCGTGGCAATGCTCATCGGCATTCTTTTGTGCCTGCCCAACATCATCAACACCATCAAGGGCAAGATCAAGGAGCATCGGATCCTTACGGGCAAGGAGAAGCCCGTTCAGAAGAAATCCTGGAACCCCAACCATCGGTTCGACGACTGATTCGGTTCCCCCTGCTTTTTCTCTTTCTTATGTAAACATTCCGAGCAATCGCGGGCATCAAACGAAAGGCGATGTCTGAGGAAAGTCCGGGCTCCCACGGGAAAGAATAACGGATAACGTCCGCCGAAGGTGACTTCCGAGATAGTGCAACAGAAAAAAACCGCCGCAAGGTAAGGGTGAAAAGGCGAGGTAAGAGCTCACCGGAGGGATGGTAACACCCCTCGCTGTGTAAACCTTATTCGGAGCAATGCCGTGATGAGACCTGCCGCAAGGCACGCCTCCCGTCGTGGTCTCAGAGGCAGCTTGAGACACGGAGTAATCCGTGCCCCAGATAGATGATTGCATAAAACAGAACTCGGCTTACGGGAATGTTTACATAATAAAGAGAAAAAGCGTACACGCGAAACGAAACCTCAAAAAAACACGGGACGAAGAGCCTCACGGTTCTTCGTCCCTTTGTTATCAATTTAATTCAGATCTTCTGCTTGCGGATCAAGACCATTCCCAACGCCGCAAAACACGCCAACGCAGCCACGGCAAAGCCCACGGGGGCGCCGTCCGAGGTGGAGGGGTTGCTCACCGACCCTGCGGGGAGCAGGGAAAGGGGGATCGCCTTGGCGGGAGAGACCCGTTCTGTAGATTCCCAGTAATATCCGCCGTATTTGTTGGCTTTGTAGGTATGCTTATACACGGGCAGATATTCGTCATAGACGCCGTTAAGCAGCCTCTTACCCACCTCGCCGTCCCCACGGAGCCCCGAGGCGATCTGCCCTGTTTTGATTTTGGAATCAAGGCTGAACGTGCCGAAAAGGGTAAAGCTGTCGCCGTCCTCAACGTATTCCCCGAAGACCTCGTATAAATACACGGTGTCGCCCACGATCTCCGTATCGATCAACGCAGTATAGGTCACCCCACCCGCATCTCCGCCGCTACCCGCATCTGCGACCAGATAAACGTAACCTCCGTCGGGTTCCTGAATCAGAATTCGCCCGAGATTATCCGCAATTTGCTTCGTATTTCGGAAAAAGTAATCGAAGGTTCCGTAGCCGCCGATGACCGACTCAAACACGTCCCGCACGAGATCTGCGGTAAATCTCGGCGCATGGGGATACTTCTTCGGGTCCAGATCGTCAACGCTCACCACGGGCTCCTTTCCCGTAATAATTCCGAGCCCGATGACTTCGCGGAACAGAATATCCTTCGGTCCGAAAAATACTCCGCTCATGGGGAAATCCAAATAATTCTGCGCCGTGACCTTTTCGGCTTGGTACATATTCAGAGTCAGAACCGACCGCAGCTCTTCCGTGTCGATTTTCGTTTCTTCCTTTGCTCCTGCCGACAGGGACACTCCCAAAAGCAGAACGAGCATCATGAAAATGGAGATTGTCTTTTTCATGGGTTTCTTCCTTTCATCGTTGTGTGAAAATCAAAAAACGCGCAACCGAAAGTTCCCTCATTCGGTGCGCGCTTGCCTGTATCCTGTCTTCGTGTGGTTTGCCCATCGGGTGGACACACGGAAAGCGCGCCTTTTGTCGTGATAAATCGAAAAAAGCAGCTTCATCGTGTTTCACCCTTTCGTGGTTTTCTTGGTTTTATTATATCATAATTTTTTATTCTTGTCAAGGCGTACCCCCCCCCGTTTATGACTGTTTTGCAAATTTTTTAACACATTCGACGGCTGACAGTATCTTTTGCGCCACAGTTTACCCCTTCCACCATGCGCCGTCGGCGCACGGTCCCCCTCCCCCTCCAAGAGGTGGAGGCTTACCCTTGTGCCGCACTCATTTTTTGCTTTACCATCCGAGAGAAAACTCTTGAACGATGCAAAAGTTAGTTTATGCTCAATAACAATCCTTCCACCGCTACGCGGTCCCCCTCCCTTTACACAAGGGAGGCTTTTGCGGTTATTCGGTAACGGCGCCGAC
>JAFPBP010000067.1 GCA_017424085.1 Clostridia bacterium | reverse complement strand
GGTGGGAGATATCGAGGATGCGGGCGGCTTCGTCAACGCGGCGCTTGATTTCTTCCTTGGAAACCTTGCGGAGCTTCAGACCGAACGCCATGTTTTCATAAACGGTCATGTGGGGGTAAAGAGCGTAGTTCTGGAACACCATTGCGATATCGCGATCCTTGGGAGCTACGTCGTTGACCAGACGGTCGTCGATGTACAGCTCGCCTTCGGTGATCTCTTCCAGACCGGCGATCATTCTCAGAGTGGTGGACTTACCGCAACCGGAAGGTCCGACCAGAATGATGAACTCTTTATCTTTAATCTTGAGGTTGACATCAGTTACCGCACGAACACCGCCGGCGTAAACTTTACCGATGCCTTTTAATAATAATCCTGCCACTGTGAATATACCTCCGTTTTTTGGTGCAAAGTTTTTACTTGTATATAATATCATATTTTGCGGAATTTTCATAGTGGCATAATTGCCAAATTTCCAATGCCATTTTTGTACAACATGTACAAAAGAAAATTCCGCTGGTCTATTTTTGGGACACTGATCAAGATCGGTCACCGAAAATTCGGCTGAATCCCACAGATACTTCACATTCCGCGAGTTACGGTTCGTTGATCAGATCCATATCGTTTGCGCGCTTGGTGCAAGCCAGCATGGCGTCTGCCATGATCTGAGAAAAACCGCTCTTTTCCATGATATTGATTGCTTCCACGGTGGTTCCCTTGGGGGTTGCCACAGAGGCGATCAGCTCATCGGCGGACTTCTTGGAGGTCTCCAGAGTTTTTGCAGCGCCGATCATGGCGGAGGCAGCGACCTGAGATGCGGTCTCGGGATCAATGCCCTGAGCAACGGCAGCCTCTGCGATGGACTTGACCATATAATAGAAGTAAGCGGAGGAGGAAGATGCGGCGGCGATATAATCGTTCAGACGGCGCTCCTCCACCACGCGCAGAATGCCCAAGGATTCAAAGAGATCCTTGACCAACTGAAGCTCCTGATAGGTAATGGGCATCTCATATGCCATTGCGGTAACGCCCTTGCCGTATTCGCAAGCAACGTTGGGAATCGCACGGACAAGCTTGCACTCTTTTCCCAGATGCTTTTTGATGGCAGACATGGTCACCCCTGCGGCAACGCTGACGAGAACGTTGTTGAAGGAGATGACGTCGCGGATTTTCTCCATAACAATGCGAACGTCCGAGGGACGGACGGCAACGACCACGATCTTGGAAGAAGAGACTACGTCAGCCTCGCTGTCCAGCACGGTAACACCCTTCAATGCGAGAGACGTGCGGGCAGATTCTTCAGGATCGTAAGCGCAGACGGATGCGGCGGGAAGAACATTCCCCGTAAGGAAGCCCTCCAGCAGTGCGGAGCCCAGATGTCCCGCACCGATAAAGCCCAAAGTATACATTTGGATTCATCCTTTCCTGTGTTTTTAACTTCGCCCGAAAGCGACATGATTTTCTACTTTAATATTATAGCATACTTTTTGCGATCTGTAAAGCCCGAATTTCCGTTTTTTTTGTGTCAAAGAATCAAACTCCGAAAAAAATGGCAACAAAATCTTGACTTTTTAGGGATAAGGTGTTATAATAATCATGGTAAAAGGACGGATTTCAAGCCTGTCCTCCCTATATTGTTATTCAAAGAAGGAACGAGGTATTCACATGAAAAAGCCGAATTTCACGCTTTCCGTCGCTGCGGAAACCATCGCTGCAAAGGTCCTCATCACCCCTGACAACGAATCCTGCACCCACGTGGCGGAAACCTATTTGAAGAATACGGTAAAGTTTAACGACATCAAAAACTTCCTCGGCTACACCGGCACCTATCTGGACAAGCCCGTGACCGTCATCTCCGCAGGAATCGGAATGGCGCAGATGGGGCTTCTGGCAGAGGATCTGTATGAAAACTACGGCGTGGAATCCATTATCTACGTAGGTCTGTGCGACAGCCTGACCGAAGCGATCCTTCCCAAGGAATACGCTCTGATCCTTTCCGCCGCAACGGATTCCAACTACCCCGACCTTCTCGGTCTTCCCGGAGCCGTCGCTCCCACCGCAGATTTTCTGCTGACCAAGGATCTTTACGAGGACTTCCTTGCGCGCAAGCAGCTGGTCAACTTCAAATACGAGCGCCCCACCCTGCACGTGGTCACCACCCTGTCCTCCGACCGTCGCATCACCGACGAGCTGGAAGCGGCGGAATGGACCGAGGGCGGCGTCTCGGTGGCAGACACCGCAACGGCGGCGCTCTTCGTCAAAGCTCAGAAGGCAGGCAAGAAGGCCGCTGCCCTGCTGCTGGTTGACCGCAACGCAGTTACGGGCGAGAATCTGCCCGACACGGAATACCAGCGCACCTGCATGCGGCAGATCGTTCTTGCGCTGAGCAATATCTGAGGTGAACGAGATGTCTTCGATGCTGCTTGCAATTCCCTTCCCTCAATGGCTGGTTGATTTCGATCTGGGAATCGACAACTTTATTCAGCAACATCTCTCCAACCCCGTGCTTGACGCTATTTTCACATTTATCACCCGTCTGGGAGACGAGGGAATTCTCTGGATCGCAATCGCCCTGATCCTTCTTTGCTTCAAGAAGACCCGTAAGGTTGGGATCGTGATGGCGATGGGACTGATCTTCGGGCTGATCTTCGGCAACCTGACGCTGAAGAACATCTTCCAGCGCCCCCGTCCCTTCGACACTCCCGGAGCACTTCTGGACGGAGACAGCCTTCTGGTTCCCCGCCCCGGAGAATACTCCTTCCCCTCGGGGCACACCACGTCCTCCTTCGCGGCGGCGGTGGGAATTTTCCTGTTCAACAAAAAATGGGGAATTCCCGCGCTGATCATGGCGGCGCTGATCGCCTATTCCCGCCTTTACGTTTACGTACACTTCCCCACCGACATCCTCGGGGGAATCGTTCTGGGAACCGCATGCGCTCTGTTGGCGTATTTCCTTTGGACGAAATACATGGAAAAGCCCCTGCAAAAGAAATGGAATAAGATCTTCTGAAGAGAAAAACGAGAACTCGACCCCAACGGCGAGTTCTCGTTTCGCATCAGGCAAAAAACAAAGACAAAAGGAGACAATGTCGTGAGCAACGCACGGTGGATCTGGTTAAAAGGCGATTTTGAATTGTATCATTCCCTGCTTCTGCACGGAAGACGGGTGGAGATGGGAGTGGATTATCCCGTCATGTGGGATCTGGCGCTTCCCTACCCCAACGTAACCTTCCGCAAGAATTTCGTTGCGACGAAAAACGATCGGGTGACGGTTTTTGCCCGCGGCAAGGGCTACGTGCTTCTGGACACCCAAAAGCACCCCATCGGAGAGCCCTTTGAAGTCCCCGAGGGCGCCCATTCAATGACGGTCAACGTCATGTGCACCGACGGAAGCTTCCCCGCCATCTACGCGAACGCAGATCAACTGAAGACCGACGAAAGCTGGACCTGCACACACAAAACAGCGGAGGTCTTCCCTGTTGGGAGCATGAAGGAATATGCGGCCCCAACCGACGACCCCCACGTGTTCCCCTTCCGCTATTCACCCATGGAGCCCGTAGCGATACAAACGGTGGAGGGAGGCGTTCTCTACGATTTCGGAAAAGAAACCTTTTGCAGGATCACAGTCACAGGGACAGACCCAAGCCGCAACTACGTTTTATACTGCGGAGAATCACGCGAGGAGGCGCTGGACACGGAGAACAGCATCATCCGTCAGACCCTTTCGGGAGAAAGCGAATATCACCTGACGGCGCGTGCGTTCCGATATCTTTATCTGAAGGGGAACGTGGAGAATGCGAAAATTTTCGCAGAGTACGAATATCTACCCCTACAGGATCGGGCGTCCTTTGAATGCGACGACCCGAGCGTGCGCGACATCTGGAACGTATGCGCCTATACCTTCCATCTGAATTCCCGCGAATTCTTCTTAGACGGGATCAAGAGGGACCGCTGGGTTTGGTCGGGAGATGCTTACCAGTCCTACATGGCAAACAACTATCTCTACTTTGACAACGAAATCACAAAACGAACCATCCTTGCTCTTCTGGGAAAGCCGCCCTACGAGCAGCACGTAAATACCATCAACGATTACACCATGTATCTGATCATTGCAGTGATGGAATACTATCAAAACTCGGGGGATGAGGAATT
>JAFPBP010000066.1 GCA_017424085.1 Clostridia bacterium | reverse complement strand
GGGAGCGCGGGGCTTGCCCACGGTACCTGCAACGAATCCCCCGAGCGGCAGGGGTTATGGGGCATTTTCGAGGTTTTTGCGGACACAATTTTGATCTCGACGATCTCTGCCCTGATGCTTCTCACCACCGAACGATCTACCGTTTCCGCCGCCTCGGCAACGGTGGGACCATGGGGAGATATCATCCTTTCGATCTGTCTGATCCTGTTCGCCCTGCTGGCGGTCCTCAGCTGGAGTGTCTACGGAGAGACCTGCGCCGTCTTTCTGGGAAAAAAACGGGCGATTCCGATCTACCGTATCATGTTCACTCTCTCCCCCGCCGTTGCATTCCTATTTCCGCAACAGGCCCTCTGGCAATCGGCGGAAATCGTCAACGCCTGCATGATGATCCTGAATCTGACGGGACTTTTGGGCTTCCGCCGCGAGTTATCAAGAATCGCAACATTTGATCCAAAAAAATTACAGAAAAATCCATCGTAATCGAAAAAGACAGAGAGCCAAACGTTTTCTGTCTTTTTTGTTTGCAGTGCATTTTTGAGGGTCAAACGTTTCAAAAAAAGCGAAGAAGGAGTTCATACTGTAAAAATGTAGCGACAGGGTAGCATTGATTTCAAGTTATTTTTTTGACAAAGATTCGAAAAATAAAAATTGAAGAGGAAAAAGGTAAAATTTTGCGTATTTGTATAGTGAAAAGGAAACGTCGAAGGGAGGTTTACCGTTGGCTCAGTTTTTCGGAGAAGAATTTTTGCACGAGCTGCGAAGTCGGTTGGATATCGTTTCCATCGTGGAGCAATACGTGACGCTGAAGCGTTCCTCGTCCTCATCCATGGTGGGGCTTTGTCCCTTTCATAACGAAAAGACCCCGTCCTTTCACGTGGACGGACAGAAGCAGCTGTTTTATTGCTTCGGATGCAACGCAGGCGGGGATGCGATCACGTTTCTGATGAAAATGCAGAATATGTCCTACCCCGAGGCGGTCACGTATCTGGCGGAGTCGGTGGGGATGACCGTGCCCACGCGGGACACCTTTGACAGCGAGATCACCCATTTGCGGAAAACCATTCTGGAAATGAATCGCCGTGCGGCGCGCTATTTTCATGAATGCCTCTTCCAATCCGAAGGGAAAGCGGCGCTGGACTATATCACGGGGCGCGGGCTGACCAAGAACACCATCATCCGCTTCGGCATCGGCTATTCCCCCGCAGGCTGGTCGGGATTGTACGACAAGCTTCGGGAATGGGGATACAAGGACGAGCAGATCAAGGCGTCGGGGCTGGTGGTTGTTTCCGAGCGGGAAAAGGGGACGACGAAGCTGTTCGACCGCTTCCGCGGACGGGTCATGTTCCCCATCATCGATGCAAACGGCAACGTGATCGGGTTCGGCGGACGGTCCATGGACCCCAACGACCCCGCAAAATATCTGAACTCCCCCGAGGTGATCACCTTCCGCAAGGGGAATAACCTGTACGCCATGAACTACGCAAAAGCCACCAAACGGGACTGTCTGATCCTGTGCGAGGGATATATGGACGTGATCGCCATGCATCAGGCGGGGTTTGACAACGCGGTGGCGGGGCTGGGAACAGCTCTGACCCCCGAGCAGGGCAGGCTTCTGAAGAAATACACCGATCGGGTGGTTCTCTGCTACGATAACGACGAGGCAGGACGGAAGGCGACCCAGCGATCCATGCAGGTGCTGTCGTCGCTGGACCTGCAGGTGCGGGTGCTGACCCTGCGGGGCGGCAAGGATCCCGATGAAATCATCAAAAAGGAAGGACGAGCCTTCTTCCAGGCGCTGGTGGACGGATCGGAGACGGGGGTGGATTTCCGTCTCAACGAGATCCTGCGAAGGTACGATCTTTCGGTGGACAGCGAGCGGGTGCAATGCTCGGGCGAGGTCTTTGATCTTCTGGCATCCCTGCGGCAGGACGCGCAACGGGAGATCTATTCCTCCCGTGCCGCAAAAATGCTGACCCTGTCCGACGATACGGTGAAGCGGGAGGTTGCAAAACGCCTGCGGAATCTGGAGCGCCTGCGGAAGAAGCAACAGGAAAAGGACGAAAACAACCGCCTGCGGGGCGTGGGGGATCGGATCAATCCCCAGCGCATGACCCATCTGAAGGCTGCACGCGCCGAAGAGGATCTGATCTCGGTGCTTCTGGCGTTCCCCGAGAAGGCGAACAAGATCTGCGAGCAGATCTCCCCCGAGGATTTCGTCACAGACTTCAACCGACGGGTCTTTATGGCACTTCTGGAGCAGATTCGGGAGAATCCCACGGCAACCGAGCCGGGGCTTCTTCTGTCTCAATATTTTCAACCCGACGAAATGGGGCGCATCGTCAGCTTCATCTCGTCCTGCGATGCAATCAACGCAGATGACAAGGAGATCCTTCGCGCCGCCACGGTGCTGAAGGAGGAAAAACGCAGGATCGACCAGCGGGCGGCAGGAGGAGATCAAGCCTTCGCCGAAAACCTGAAGAGACTGCGGGAACAGAGAAAGACAAAGGAGTAAAAACATGATGGAAGACGCACGCAACAACACCGCAATGGGCGAAAACGACGCAAAGGGGATCCTGCGGGATCTTTTGGAAAAAGCAAAAAATCGCGGAAGCAATCTGACCGACAACGAGATCCGTGAGGCGCTCCGTCCCACGGGCATGCCCAAGGATCAGATCAACGCCCTGATCGAGGACATGCGCATCGGCGGCATTGAGATCGAAGAAGACATCGACCCCGACGAGCTGGGCGATCTGGAGGATGAGATCGGGCTTCTCCCCATCGATCCCGAGGACATGGAAGCAATGCTCCAATCGGAGGGTATTACCATCGACGACCCCGTTAAGGTTTATCTTCACGACATCGGCAAGGTTCCCCTGCTCGCTCCCGAGGAGGAAGCCACGCTGGCACAGAGGATCTCCAAGGGCGATATTGAAGCAAAGCGCCGTCTGAACGAAGCAAACCTCCGTCTGGTGGTCAGCATCGCGAAGCGCTACGTGGGACGCAACTTACTGTTTTTGGATCTGATCCAGGAGGGAAATCTGGGTCTGATCAAGGCAGTAGACAAATTCGACTCCTCCAAGGGATACAAATTCTCCACCTACGCAACCTGGTGGATCCGTCAGGCAATCACCCGTGCCATCGCAGATCAGGCGCGTACCATCCGAATTCCCGTTCACATGGTGGAGACCATCAACCGTCTGGCAAAGGTGGAAAAGACCCTGACTCAGGAATACGGCCGTCAGCCTCAGGTAGAAGAGATCGCCGCCGAAATGGGCATGCCTCTGGAGCGGGTCCGCGAGATCATGAAGGTGGCTCAGGATCCCGTATCGCTGGAATCCCCCGTGGGTGAGGAGGAAGACTCCCATCTGGGTGACTTCATCGCCGACGACGACGTGCCCTCCCCCTCCGACGTGGCGGCACAAGCCATGCTGAAGGGCGAGCTGAACGAGGTGCTCAAGACCCTCAGCGACCGCGAAGCCCGCGTGCTCCGTCTCCGCTTCGGTCTGGACGACGGCAGAACCCGCACGCTGGAAGAGGTTGGTAAAGAATTCAACGTAACCCGTGAGCGCATCCGTCAGATCGAAGCCAAGGCGCTTCGCAAGCTGCGTCATCCCAGCCGCATCAAGCTGCTGAAGGATTATATGGACTAAAAGGAGGACTTCCTATGGCACACAAGGTATCGTTTGACTTAGAAAAAATCAAAGCCAAAAAAGGCTTTATCTGCGATATGGACGGCGTCATCTACCACGGGAATATGCTCCTGCCCGGAGTTAAGGAATTCGTGGAATGGCTGACCAAAGAAAACAAGCGCTTTCTCTTTCTGACCAACAGCAGCGAACGTTCTCCCCGCGAGCTGTCCCGCAAGCTGTCCCGTCTGGGACTGGACGTATCGGAGGATCATTTCTACACCTCCGCTATGGCAACGGCGGCGTTTCTGAAATCCCAGAAGCCCGACGGATCCGCCTACGTCATCGGAGAAGCGGGTCTGATCAACGCCCTGTACGACGAAGGATTTTATATGAATGACGTAAATCCCGACTACGTTGTGGTGGGCGAAACCTCCTCCTATAATTGGGAAAAGATCGAAAAGGCGACCCTTCTCGTTTCCCGCGGCGCAAAATTGATTGGGGCAAACCCCGACCTTTCGGGTCCCACCGAGGACGGCATCGTTCCCGCCACGGGAGCCCTCATCTCCCCCATCGTGCAGGCATCGGGCAAGCGCGCCTATTTCGTAGGCAAGCCCAATCCCCTCATGATGCGTCACGCCATCCGCCTTTTGCAGGTTTCGGTCGAAGACGCCATGATCATCGGCGACCGCATGGATACCGACATCATCGCGGGCATCGAGAGTGAGATCGAAACCACGCTGGTGCTCAGCGGGGTGACCGATCTTGAAACCGTAAAGGAATTCCCCTATCGCCCCACCTATATCATGAACGGCGTTTGCGATTTCACCGCCGATTGCTGAGAGGAGCGGAAGGTATGAATTACTGGACCGAAAGCCCGAAAAACATTTACGTTGCCGCCCATCGGGGCTGGTGCTCCGAATATCCCGAAAACACCATGGCAGCATTCCGCGCCGCCGCAGAGCTTGGCGTGGATCAGATCGAGACCGACGTACGTATTACACTGGACGGGGAATTGGTTTTGATCCACGACGCCACGGTGGACCGCACCACCAACGGCACGGGCAAGGTCTGTGAGAAAACGCTGGCAGAACTGCAGGCGCTGGACGCAGGCTCGTACATGGGAGAGCAATTCCGCGGAGAGA
The DNA here is from genome assembly GCA_017424085.1 of Clostridia bacterium. GTDB lineage: Bacteria > Bacillota > Clostridia > Oscillospirales > UBA644 > RGIG995. The sequence goes on along the minus strand of JAFPBP010000066.1, from coordinate 11,399 downwards.
AGATCCCCACCTTTACGGAATTCATGGAATACGTCAAAAATTTCCCGACGCTGACCCTGGATATCGAACTGAAGGAATATCCCACCGCAGGCAACGAGGCCTTGGCGTACGAGGTCTGCGATCGGGTCCTTCGCACGGTGGACGAATACGGCTTTACCGATCGGATCGTCATCAACACCTTCAGCGGAAAGCTGCACGAATACATCCGCAAAACCTACGGAAACAAATACCGCCAGCACGTCTATTACCCCATCACCTGCATGGGAGCCGTCACCGAGGATCCCTACGCTTACGGCTTTTGCTGCTGCATGTTCCGAGCCCTGTACGGGGAGCTGAACATGGCAACCCCCGAGGAATTCGCCCGCATGGCGTCCCTCGGACCCGAGCCCTGGGCAGGGGCAAGCGTCAAGGACGAGGCGGGTGTGGATCGCGCCATCGAATGCGGCGCCACTCTGATAACCTGCAACAACCCCGATAAGATTCTCGAGCTCCTCCGCAAGAAGGGGTATCACGCATAAAAGAGGAAAAACCTATGGAACTGCATCTGCGCTACGACGACCGTTATCATTTCTCTTCTCCCGTAACAAAGATCTCCGATCCCTCGGTCCTGACCCTGACCTCGGCAAGCGATGCCGTAGCGACGGGGATCGGCACCTGCGAGGTGACGTTGGAGCAAGGCGAGATCTGCACCGTGACCGTATCGGCGGCGCCTCTGTCGGTGCTTCTGATCATCGGACAGAGCAACGGCGAGGGCTCCACCGTGGGCGAAAACGAAATCTGCGACGGAGAGCGGGTCAAATCGGTGATCTGTCCCGAGGGACAGGTCTACACCACCTACGCATGGTCCACGCTGGGGCACGCACGGCGGGTGGCGGGAATCGATTCCCAAACGGCATTTACCCCCGAATCCGCGCCCAAATTCGTGGCATCCGCCCTCACATCCGATGTGTCCCGCGCGGGAACTCCTCTGGAATATTCCTTATCCGCCTTTACCTCCGAAGGGCAGGGCAAGGTGGGCTTTGACAGCGCCCTTGCCTTCAACTGGAACCGTCTGACTGGGGAAAAGGTCTGGGTCGTCAACTGTGCCGCCGGAAGCACCGCCATTGAAGCCTGGCTCCCCGAGGCGGATCGCTACGAAAACTGCGTGGCGCTGATGAGGCAGGTCAACGAGACCCTGAACGAGGAGATCGCAAGGGGGCATTATACGCTGAGCAAATTCGCGGCATTCTGGCTGCAGGGAGAGAGTAACAAGGCAGACACCTGCGAGGAGTATACCGCAAAATTCGAGACCATGTATTCCTCCATGAAAAAGGATCTGATCCTGTCCGACGGGCACGGATTGGACGGCATGGGAATCGTTTCGGTGCGCTCGTTTTTGCACACCAACGACGAGCAGGATCTCTGCGACAACGGTCCGAGGCAGGCACAGCGAAATGCAGTCTGCGCCAAGGAAGGGCTTTTTGCCGACGTATTCCGCGCCTGCGCGGTAAACGATCTTTGGGTCACGGATTTTGCCGTTGCCGACTATTGGGATGCGGTCTATCCGAACTCGGTCTACCCCTTCCAAACCCACGAACCCTACGAAAACCCCAAGACCATCGCGCAGGTCCATAACTCCATCCATTATTTCCAGCCCGGATACAACGAGATCGGCATGACCTCCGCCCGCGCCGCGCTGGCAAATCTGAAATAAGCCTCAAGGCAAAAGGAATTGCGCCCTTCGGATGATCCGAGGAGCGTTTTTTATGCCGCACGGGGCAAAAAGTTGCGGGAGAGGCGAAAAAGGCTTGACAAAACAGGGGAAGGTGTGGTATACTATACTGTATAGCATTGCAGAGGGAGGAAGATTTTATATGAACCCCAAAGGGATTGTTTTTGATCTGGACGGAACGCTTCTGAATACGCTGACCGATCTGACCGACGCAGTCAATTACATGCTGAAAAATCACGGCTTTCCCCTGCGCCGTCAAGACGAGATCCGCAGATTTCTGGGAAACGGAGCGCGGAATCTGATCACAAAATCCCTGCCCGAGGGAATCGACGGGGAAACGCTGGAGGATTGCCTTGCGGAATATTCCGCATACTACACCACCCATTCTCAGATCGCCACCGCACCCTACGAGGGCATCGTGGAATTGCTGGAGGACCTGCAGAAGCGGGGGATCAAGTGCGCCATCGTCTCCAACAAAGGCGACGTTCAGGTGAAGGCTTTGGCGAAGCGTCATTTTGAAAAGTACGTAACCGTTGCCGTGGGCGAACGGGCTGGGATCCGCCGCAAGCCCTGCCCCGACAGCGTGCTGGAAGCCCTGCGGGAGTTGGACGTGGATCCCGCCGACGCCATTCTGGTAGGAGACTCTGAGGTAGACGGCGAGACCGCGAAAAACGCAAAAATTCCCTTCGTTGCCGTCACGTGGGGATTCCGTGATCGGGACGTACTGGAGCGGTGCAATCCCACAAAAATCATCGACAAACCACAGCAACTGCTGTAAGAAGGTTCTTATGTTTATCAATACGCTGCTGCGGGTGGCGCTCATGCTTGCCTACGCAGTCCCCGGATTCTTGCTGATAAAGACCAAGGCGGTAAAGGCAGACGCAATTTCCGCCTTTGCAAAGCTGCTGGTTTACGCCTGCGCCCCTGCGTTATCTCTCTATTCCTTTTCCCGTGCCACCTACTCTCCCCAACTGAACGGTATGATGTGGATCTGCTTTGCCACGGCATTCGGCCTGATCCTTTTGTTTTTCCTGCTGTTCCGATTGGGGCTGATCAAGCTGAAGGAGGACGTCCGCTGGCGGGTGTTCAACGTTTCGGTGGCGCTGGGCAACGTGGGATTTTTCGGAATCCCCCTGCTGGAGCATTGCCTGCCCGACCATCCCGAGGTTCTGATCTTTTCGGAGGTCATGTCCCTTGCCATGAACATGATCGCATGGACCCTCGGTCTGTTTTTGGTTTCGGGGGATGCGAAATACATGAAGCCCCTGAAGGTCATTACCGTACCCTCCTTTCTTGCCATGCTGGTCGCCTATCCCATGTTTCTCAACGGCTGGTCCTTCCCCGCGCAGATCGAAAGCGCCATCGAGCTTTTGGGGCGAATGTCCACCCCCCTCTGCATGGTCATTATGGGCATGCGGCTGGCAACCGTTTCGGTCAGAGAGCTGGTCACCGATTGGAGAAGCCTTCTGGCATCCCTGATCAAGCTGACCGTATTTCCCCTGGCGATGCTGGGCGTGATGCTGATGCTTCCCGTAGAGCCCTTCGTCCGCGCCGCCATGTTCCTTCTGGCGTGCTGTCCCAGCGCAACGGTGATGCTCTCCCTGTGCGAGATCATCAACCGCGGGCAGAAATCCGCCGCCAATACCGTGCTGATCTCCACGCTTCTCAGCGTGATCACCATACCCCTCATGATTCTGTTGTTTTATCCCATGTAAGTCAAAGGAGACGTTAAATTATGAAAAACTACCGCATCGGAACCACCTGCGTTCAGGGAGGATACACTCCCGGAAACGGCGAACCCCGTCAGATCCCCATCATTCAGAGCACCACCTTCAAATACGCAACCAGCGAGGAGATGGGTAAGCTCTTCGACCTGGAGGCAAACGGATATTTCTATTCCCGCCTGCAGAACCCCACCTGCGACACCGTTGCAGCAAAGATCTGTGAGATGGAGGGCGGTTCCGCCGCCATGCTTACAAGCTCGGGGCAGTCGGCAAACTTCTTTTCCGTCTTCAACCTTGCAACCTGCGGAGATCACGTGGTGGCGTCCTCTGCCGTTTACGGAGGCACCTTCAACCTGTTTGCGGTGACCATGGCGAAAATGGGCATAGAATTCACCTTCGTCGCCCCCGATTGCACCGACGAGGAGCTGGAGGCGGCGTTCCGACCCAACACCAAGGCGGTCTTCGGAGAGACCATCGCCAACCCTGCCCTGCGGGTGCTTGATATCGAGCGCTTTGCCAACGCCGCACACGCACACGGCGTCCCCCTGATCATCGACAACACCTTCGCCACCCCCGTCAACTGCCGTCCCTTTGAATGGGGCGCAGACATCGTGACCCACTCCACCACCAAGTACATGGACGGTCACGGCTCTGCGGTAGGCGGTTGCATCGTGGACAGCGGAAAATTCGACTGGATGGCGCATGCGGACAAGTATCCCGGTCTCTGCACCCCCGACGAAAGCTATCACGGCATCACCTATGCGGAGCGCTTCGGCAACGAGGGCGCCTTCATTACCAAGGCAACGGCACAGCTGATGCGTGACTTCGGCGCAACCCCCGCTCCCCAGAGCGCCTTCCTTCTGAACCTCGGACTGGAAAGCCTGCACGTTCGCATGAAGCAACATTGCGCCAATGGTAAGGCCGTGGCGGAATTCCTGAAAAATAACGACAAGATCGCCTGGGTTCGTTACCCCGATCTGGAGGGCGACGTGGATCATGCGTTGGCAGAAAAATATCTGCCCAACGGATCCTGCGGCGTTGTATCCTTCGGCGTGAAGGGCGGCAGAAAAGCGGCGGAAACGTTCATGAAGCATCTGAAGATCGCCGCCATCGAAACCCACGTGGCAGACGCCCGCACCTGCTGTCTGCATCCCGCCAGCGCCACGCACCGTCAGATGAACGACGAGCAGCTGATTGCGGCGGGAGTCTCCCCCGATCTGGTCCGTTACTCCTGCGGTCTGGAGGATGCCAACGATCTGATCGAGGATCTGGCACAGGCGCTGAACGCCATTGATTGACGGAGGTACCCCATGCCCATTCGAATTCCCGATAAGCTGCCTGCGGTCAAGACCCTGGCAGACGAGAATATTTTCGTGATGACCGAGACCCGTGCCATCACCCAGGACATTCGTCCCCTGAAAATTCTCCTGCTCAACCTGATGCCCACCAAGATCGCCACCGAGACCCAGCTTTCCCGCCTTTTGGGGAACTCTCCTCTGCAGGTGGAATTAGAGCTGATCCACACAAAATCTCATCAGTCCAAAAACACCTCTGCCAGCCATCTGACCGAGTTTTACAAGACCTTTGACGCTGTGAAGGGTCAGAAATTCGACGGCATGATCATCACGGGAGCCCCCGTGGAGCAGTTGCCCTTCGAAGAGGTGGACTATTGGGACGAGCTTTGCGAGATCATGGAATGGTCGAAGACCAACGTCACCTCCACCTTCCACATTTGCTGGGGGGCGCAGGCGGGACTGTACTATCACTACGGCGTTCCCAAGATCCCCCTGCCCGAAAAGATGTCGGGAGTCTTTGAGCATAAAAAGGACTACTCCCGCTCCATCCTTCTGCGGGGCTTCGACGATGCCTTCTGGGTTCCCCACTCCCGCAACACCACCGTGGCACGGAAGGACGTGGAGAAGGTGGAAAACCTGCGGATCGTTGCCTCCTCCGACGAGGCGGGTATCTACGCCATCACCACCCCCAACGGAAAGCAGATCTTCATCACGGGGCATTCGGAATACGACGGAGAGACCCTGCGCAACGAATACCTCCGCGATCTGAACGCAGGCATCAATCCCAAGGTCCCCAAGCACTATTTCCCCGACGACGATCCCAGCCTTGAGCCCATCGTCCGCTGGAGAAGCCATGCAAATCTGCTCTACTCCAACTGGCTCAACTATTTCGTTTACCAAACCACGCCTTACGACATTTCGACAATCAAATAACTGAAAGAACCGACGGATACACCGTCGGTTCTTTCAGTTATTTGATGTCCCCTAAAAGTATCTTTTTGTTCCGTACAATCCCTCAGTCTTGCCTGCGGCAAGCCAGCTCCCTTTACACAAGGGAGCCTTGCTTCTGTGCGCGAATTTTCTATTATTTCACTATCCGAGAGCCGCTCTTGAACAACGAAAAAGCGTTACAAACCGCACAAAAAAAAGCCTCCCTTGTGTAAAGGGAGGGGGACCGCGAAGCGGTGGAAGGATTGTATTGATTCAAATGATTCTTAAAAAGCGGAGGCTCAGAGCATCACGTAGGCACCGTTGTTTTCGGCGCTCTCCATGAGCTTTGCAACAAGAGCAACGCTTCCTGCGGCGTCGGAGGGCTGATTGCGATCGTTTTCCCGATCGCCCAGAATGGTGTGAGCAAAGAATTCGATCTCCTCCGCCATGTGGTGAGTCTTGACGAAGGATTCCTGCTCGGAGGCAATAAAGGGCTCACCCTCCTCGGGGCAAACGGTAAGAACGCCGTCCCGAAGGATCACGGTCGCCTTTTCAAAGTTGACCCGATACCCTGCGGAGAACTTGCAGGAGCTGCTCTGTCCCCAATCGCCCACGGCGAAAATGATCTTATCGTCGTAGCAGAAGCGGCTGTGAATGGTGGTGCATTTGACCTCTCCGTCCAACGCAAGAGCGCTGACCGCCTTGGGCTCGCCGAACAGGTAACGGATCATATCCACGTCGTGAATGTGCATATCCAGCGCCACTCCGCCGGAGCGGTTGTAATCACGGAACCAGCCCTGATAGCCCCAGCGGGGAAGTCCGCTGAGACGCTCGAATACGGCGCTTGTGACCTTGCCGTATTTTTCGCTGTCCACAAGGTCCTTCAGATATTCGTAATAGCAATCGAAGCGCAGGCACATGCCAACCATCAGCTTTTTGCCGCTCTCCTCCGCAGCCTTCAGCATTTCGGCGCATTGGGCGGGATTCAAGCCCATGGGCTTTTCGCTCTGCACGTGATAGCCCCGCTTCAGAAGCTTGACCGCATATTCGCAATGAAGATAGGTGGGAAGGCAGATGTCGATCACGTCCAGCTCTTCCTTCGCCAGCATTTCTTCCAGATCGGTGTAGGTTCGGTATTCCTTCTTTGCTCCCTGATCGGAGCCACCCTGATTGATGGTAACGAGCTTTGTAAACTGCTCGGGATCGATATCGCAGAGGGCGACCAGATCCACGGGGGCGCCCTTCGCCGCCAGAAGCTCGTAGCCCTTGCGGTGAGAGCGGGCGATGCCGCCGTAACCGAGAATTGCAACCTTTAACATAACGCATTTCCTCTCTTTTCAGCAGGTCTTTCTGCGTTTATTATCGCATAAAACCGCGGCGATTGCAAGACCTTCCCCCGAACGTTGCGTTTTTTGTTACAATCTCACGCCAGAGTCAGATAAACGGTCAGATCGTTTTCCACCGAGGAAAGCACCGAGCGCGCCACCGCCAGCCCCCGATCGGTGGGATAGCCGCAAAGACCTTGGGATAGGAGAGGAAACGCCACAGATCCGATGGGCAGCTCCAGAGCCCGCTTCAACGCACTTTCATAGCAGGCGGCAAGCAGTGCATCCTCCCCGTATTTTCCGCCGCACCAGCGGGGAGGTACGGCGTGGATGATATATTTTGCCTTCAGGGAAAAGCCCTCGGTCACAACGGCGTCCCCCACCGCACAGCCGCCGATGACACAGCATGCCCGCTGCAACGGAAGCTTGCCCGCCGCGTCAAAGATCTCGGCGCAAAGCCCCGAGGCGTACTGCAGTCCCACGTTTGCCCGATTCACCACCGCCTCTGCGGGCAGGGAAAGAAGCGGAACGGTCACGATTTCAAATGCCATATTCATCCCTCCTTTTATCCGTATTATACCACAAGCCCCGTCCAATAAAACGGACAATCCACCTCTTGCGCGGGACAAACGGAGAGAACTGCAAGAAAACTCCAAAATTTTATTAAACTGTATGTTGCAGAAAAGCGAAATTCTTATGAGATTTTTTCTTTTTTCCCCCAGGGACTTGACAGAAGCAAAATTTAATGCTATTATATATAGTAGTCAATTTTGAACCGACAGGAGGAATGACGTTGTGAAATCCATCGCACCGAAGGAGCGGAATCGGCGCAAGCCCAATCTGTACCGTCTTCTTGCCGTCGGATTTGCTCTGATCATCCTCACGGGCGCGATCCTTCTGACCCTTCCCGTCTCCTCTGCCGAGGGGATCTCAACCCCCTTTGAGGACGCGCTTCTCACCGCAACCTCGGCAACCTGCATCACGGGGCTGATCGTCTACGATACGGCGACCCATTGGTCCCTGTTCGGGCAGGCGGTGATCCTTTGCATGATCCAGGTAGGAGGCTTGGGATTCATGACCCTCGGATCGGCGCTGGTGCTTCTGCTGAAGCGAAACGGAACCGTTTCCGATCGCAAGCAGATCGCAGAAGCGCTGAATACCTCGGACTATCAGACCGCAACGCAAACCATGAAGCACGTGCTTGCGGGAACCGCCGCCTTTGAAGGGGCGGGCGCCATCATTCTCTCCGCCCGATTCATTCCCGATTTCGGCTTCGCGGGGGGCGTCTGGAGAGGCGTCTTCACCTCCATCTCGGCATTCTGCAATGCAGGCTTTGACCTGTTCGGAACGATCCAACCCTTCAGCTCCGTTACGGCATATTCCGACGATCTTGTGGTCAACCTGACCTTGTCGGGGCTGATCATTTTGGGAGGCTTGGGTTTTTTGGTCTGGGAGGATCTTTATACCAACCATTCCTGGAAAAAGCTCAGTCTGTTTTCCAAGACCGTTCTGATCGTCTCGGGATCTCTGATCCTTTTGGGAACGGTTCTGATCTTCACGCTGGAATATACCAACCCCGAGACCTTGGGAGAGCTGTCTCTGCGGAATAAGCTTCTGGCATCCTTCTTCCAATCGGTGGCGCCCAGAACGGCGGGCTTCAACTCCATCGACCTTGCGGCAACCACCGAATCGACGCAGGTTCTGATCATCATCCTCATGTTCATCGGTGCCTCCTCGGGCTCCACGGGCGGCGGCGTCAAGGTCACCACGGTGGCAGTGCTGGGAGCGGCGATGAAATCGGTGCTCCGTGGCGAAAAGGATGCGACCCTGTTCAAGAAGCGCATCTCCGCCGACACGGTGAACCGTGCGCTGACCCTGCTGTTCTTCCCCCTGATCCTCGTGCTTGCGGGATCGGTCGCCATTAACGTGGCAGAGCCCGACGTCTCCTTTATGGAAGCCATGTTTGAATGCACCTCCGCCTTTGCGACGGTAGGGCTTTCCATGTCGGTCACGCCGACCCTTTCCCTCTTCTCGAAGATCATCGATATTCTGCTCATGTACCTTGGGCGTGTGGGGATGCTCACCGTATCCTACGCCCTTCTCACCGACCGCCGCAAGCGGCGCAACACCTTACGCTACCCCGAAGGGGATATCCTCATCGGTTAAAGGAGATATTGTATATGCATTCGTTTCTGATCATCGGACTGAGCCAATTCGGCAGAGAAATCGCCCGCAAGCTGGTGCGCCTGGGCGAGGAGGTCCTTGCGGTTGACATCGACATGGAAAAGGTAGACCGCATTGCGGACGAGGTGGACGTACGGCAGGGAGACTGTCTGGACGAGCGCCTGCTGAAGGCGCTGGATATTCCCGCCTACGATCACGTGATCGTCTCCATCTCCGAGGATATCAGCAAAAGCGCCCTGATCACCACGCTGGTCAAGGAAATGGGCGCAAAGCACATCATTTGTCAATCCTACGACGAGACCCATTCCCGTCTCCTTCGCCGCATCGGAGCCGATTACATCGTCTGCCCCGAGATCGATATGGGAGATCGGGTGGCTCGTAAATTCTCCTCCGACCTTCTGGATTTCATTCCTCTGAGCGGAGACCAATCCATCGTGGAGGTCAACGCTCCCGACAGCTGGGTGGGAAAATCCCTGCGGGAGTTGAACGTGCGCGTCAATTACGGCGTCAACGTCATCGGCATGCGCAAGCCCGGCTCCGATTTTCTGGATACGGGGATCCTTCCCGATTACCGCTTCACCGCCCGTGATCTCGTCATGGTCATCGGCATGTCTTCGAACATTGCGAGGATGCTGAAATGATTCTGAAAGAGATCTCCTCGGCAAACAACCCTCTGTTAAAGCAGATCGCCCAAGTACGCAGGGATCCCACGCGGGAGCGCTTCTTCATTGAGGGGACCCGCTTCGTGGAGGAATTGCCCCCCGAATGCGTGCTGGAGGTTTTTACAACAGACCCCGAAAAGCATGCGGCGTTTCTTTCATCCCTCCCCGAAACCGTGACAGGATACCGTCTGTCCGAGGGGGCGATGAACAAGATCTGTGCCGCCGTTTCCCCTCAGACCATTGCCTGCACCGTTCAACGGAACGAAACCACCCGCCCCGATAAGCTGGTCATTCTCGATCGGGTTCAGGACCCGGGGAACGTGGGAACGGTGATCCGCACCGCCTACGCCTTCGGATTCGGAGTGATCCTGCTCCCCGGCTGTGCAAACCCTTGGTCGGCAAAAACGCTGATGTCCACGGCGGGAGCCTTCCGATCCTGTCACATCGAACAGGAGCCCGACGGAGCGGCACTGTTTGAGCAGTTGAAGAAGGATGGCTTTTCGGTCTTCGCCACAGCACTGGACCCCTCCGCAGTTCCCCCCGAGGAATTGAAGTTCGGCGAAAAGAGAGCGATCGTCATCGGAAGCGAGGGGCAGGGCATCAGCCCGCACCTGCTGAAGGCGGCGTCGAAAACCGTATATATTCCCATGAGCAACCCCATCAACTCCCTGAACGCCGCAAGCGCGGCATCCATTATGATCTACGCCCTGAGATAACCTGCGAAAGGAGGAGGTTCCGTTGACCGAGCAAGCGGTATATACCCTTTGGATGATCCTGTCGGGCAAGCAATGCTCCGCCCGCAACTACACGCTGATCAAGGAAATGAGCGCCAAGGAAGTATATTACGCCGCGCCCGAGGAGCTTGCCTCGCACGTGGGGAAAAAGGACGCTGAATTTTTTGCGAATAAGGATCTGTCTCAGGCAAAAGCTATGCTGGAGGACTGTCGAAGGCGCGGCATTGAGATCGTCTGCTACCCCGACGCCGCCTATCCTCCGCTCCTGCGGGAGATCGACGATCCGCCCCTTGCCCTGTTCGTCTTAGGCTCCTATCCTCTACCCAGTCTTCCCACGGTCGGAATCGTTGGGACGAGACGGTGCAGCCGTGCCGCCGCAGGTCTTGCGGCAAGCCTGTCGGGCTCCATCTCCATGTCGGGCTTTCAGGTCGTCAGCGGCATGGCAAACGGGATCGACACCTACGTGCACAAGGGCTCCCTTCTGAAGGGAAAGCCGACCTATGCGGTATTGGGCTGCGGCGTGGACGTGGTCTACCCCAAAGCAAACCAAGCCCTGTACGATCATCTTCTGAAGAAGGGTGGTCTGATTTCGGAATATCTGCCCGGAACCCCGCCGCTGGGAGCAAACTTCCCCCGAAGAAACCGCATCATCAGCGGATTGTCCGACGGAGTTGTGGTGGTGGAATGCCCCGAGAGAAGCGGATCCATGATCACCGCACGCTACGCCATCGAGCAAAACCGATCTCTGTTCGCCGTACCCACAGCCGCAACGGAGCAGGTCAATACGGGAACCAATCTTCTTCTCCGTCAAGGTGCGATCTTCTGCACCGACGT
>JAFPBP010000005.1 GCA_017424085.1 Clostridia bacterium | reverse complement strand
GCCTCGTTGCGATGCAGGGTGAAGCGGCGGTTTTCCACCCGATATTCCCCCTCGCCGCATTTCAGCACGTGGATCTCCGCATAGCGGTGTCGGTGGGCGTTGCGGGTGTATGCCGTCAGGTCGAAAAATCCCGCCTGCAGGAACGCCGTCAGGGTCTGTTCTCCCACCGTCAGCGTCAGCTCCGAGGTTTTCATGGGTGCGCCTCCTCATAACATTTCCCGAAAGGACATGTTTATTTTTTCTTGTCTCGGTATTCTATTGACCGATCCCGAATTTTGTGATACACTTATTATATCATAGAACCTGCGGAAAGTAAAGGTGCAAATTATGAAAATTGTTCGAATCGGAGAACCGAAGATCCTTCAAAGCAATCCCTTGTCCAAGCACAACTATTTCGCCTGGCCCACCGTTGCCCGTCTGAAAAACGGAAAAATTGCCTTGGCATCCTCTGGGTTTCGTTTGCAGCACATTTGTCCTTTCGGGAAAGCCGTTTTGTCCTTCAGTGAGGATGAAGGGCAGACCTATACGGCGCCCGCCCCCATCATCGATACGGTTCTGGACGACCGCGACGCGGGGCTCTGTGCCTTTGGAACGTCAGGGCTGATTCTTACATCATTCAACAATGACGTTGCCTTTCAGCGCAAGAGCGGGCAGGGGGGAGAATATCGCGACCGCTATCTGGACATTGTCTCCGAGGAGGAGCAGAACGCGGTCTTGGGCTCCACCTTCCGCGTCAGCTTCGATAACGGCGTTACCTTCGGACCCCTCTATCGCTCCCCCGTCACCAGTCCCCACGGTCCTTTGGAGATGCCCGACGGCACGATTGTCTACGTGGGACGGACCTTCAGCCGTACGCAGGTCGATTGTATATCCGCTTATACCCTGGATCCCCATACGGGCGCCATGGATTATCTGGGAAGCATTGAAAACGTGGAGGACGAGGAGGGAAAGCTTCTCTCCTGCGAGCCCCACGCTACCGTTCTTCCCGACGGAAGCATCCTATGCCATATCCGCCTCCAGCGCAGTCGCCCCGGCATGAATTACGATACCTTTGCCACCTATCAATCGGTCTCCCGCGACGGCGGAAGAACCTGGACCGTCCCCGTTTGCATTTCCGGTCGGGTGGGCGGCGCTCCCGCACACCTGCTTCGCCATTCCTCGGGCACGCTGATCTCGGTGGCGGCGCGGCGAAACGATCCTTGCGGGATCGTAGCATTCTTCAGCATGGACGACGGGAAGACCTGGTCGGAATCTCAGTTCCTGTATGAGGATTCCGTCTCTCGCGATCTGGGTTATCCTGCCACGGTGGAGCTGAAGGACGGATCCCTGCAGACCGTATTCTACGCCCATCCGAAATCGGGCGATCCCGCAGTTATTCTGGGACAAATTTGGAAAATGGAGGAATAAGACGTGAGTTATATGCGTTTTAAGGGCGTTATGCCCGCATTGATCACCCCCTTGAAGGCGGACGAATCTCTGAACCGTCCCGTGGTGGGGCAACTGATCAACGATCTTCTGGCGAAGGGTGCCCAGGGCTTTTACGTGGGCGGTG
>JAFPBP010000065.1 GCA_017424085.1 Clostridia bacterium | reverse complement strand
GGTGCTCTGCGCCTCGCCGACGGTATCGTCGCCCGTACCCTGACCCTCGCGGATCCAGTCGATAAAGACGGCGCCCACCTCACCGGTGTCTGCCATAAAGCTTTCATTGTCCAAGAGAATATCGCGGATCTCGGTAAAGACGGCGTTGTTCTCCAGACCGTAAGCGCCTTGCACGGTAGAGGAAGCGTAATTGGTAGACAGACCCAAGGGGTTGTAAACGCGGATACCGTCTACGTAGTATTCGGTACGTGCCTCGCCCGTCATCTCCGAACTTGCGGCGGTGGCGATCAGGGTCACGGAATAGGTGCCGTAGCCTAAAGGATTGAAGGAGACGGTGGGAATGTGATAATACTCACCGCTCTTGGAAAGGTTGTCGATGGCAATGGACTTGGTGGTGCCTGCAATGGGCTTGCCCTGGGCATCCAGCTGATTCAAAACGGCGACCACCATGCCGCTCTTGGCATTGGTTCTGGTATAAACGTCCACGCCCATACCCGTAAAGGTAAAGGAGGTGCTTGCACCCTTACCGCCGTTCAGTCCCGTTCCGTGGGCAGAGCCGTCGGAGAAGGTAAGATCGTCGGCAAGATCGTCGGTCCAGCCGTGAACCGCGCCGTAGGGCTTTTCTTCCCCTGCCTCGGGATCCTCACGGTTTGCACCGCTCTCACCTTCCGTTACGGTTTCCCAAGCGCCGGTAAAGGTAAAGCCGACCGTGCCGTTTGCTCCGTCCTCACCCTCGACGGTCAGGAAGGAATCCTCGTAATAAACGTTGTTTGCGGGGATGACGGAGACCTTATTCCACAGATTGCCGTTTTCATTGGCACTCTGAGAGGTCACCGTGCTTCGCCAGGTATTGCCGAAGACGTAAAATTCGTCGAAGCCGTCCCAGCGGGTGGTGGTGGGCTTGTAATGCACCGCGCCATTCTCGATCCAAACGTTGCCGTAGCGGGTATTGCCGTAGGCATTCTCCGCGGAATTGCGGAGGTTGGGGGAAGCGGGATCGAAGTAATTCATACCGCTTGCCACGTCAAGGTCCAGATGGACGGGAGTAGCATTCTGCTCGCCGTTATCATCGAAATACCAGCCGCTCAAGGTAAATTCCTTGCCGTAGTCCAAAACGTATGCACGCTCCACGAAAATGGTATTCGGCTGATTGAAGGCGAGAAGAAGCTCGCGGTTGCCGTTCTTGTCTGCAGGGAGCCAGAGACCCGACTCCTCGTGGTTGGTCAGAACACTTCTGCCCCATTCAACCTCGTCTCTTGCCTCCACCTGCGTCACGGTCACGATCATCTTATAGCCCTCGGGATGCTCCTGGCTGATGAACCAATGCTCAAAATCGTAGCCGGTGATATCGATGGTATGAGGCTTGTAATTCTCCTTGGAGGAATCCACGGGATTTGCGGAATCCAGATTGTAGATCTGAATATAGGGAACGGTCTTTTCTCCCGTGGTGCCGTTTGCATTCACCACGTCGATCTTTGTGGTCTCGGGAGAGGAGACGATGCCCGTGGGATTTTCGGGAACCGTGATCTGAGCCACCTGCTCGTGTACGCCGGACCACTTGATCGCGCCGTTTTCGTGAACACCCTTTTCCTTGTAGGCGGTGACCACCGTGCCGGGGGTCAGAACCAGACCCTCGCCCATGATATCCCGCAGGATGGTATCCTCGTGGAGGATGATCTCCGTGGTGATCTTGGTGGTGATATCCTCAAGAACGTTCTCAAAATATGCCTTGAGCTGATCGGCGCTCTCCGTGGTGGAGTAGTAGCCGGAATGCTCCGTAGCCTTGTAGCCGCCGGAGCGGAGATAGATGGTGTAGTTGCCCACCTTACCGCTGCTGTTTGCCGTGGGATTTGCCTGGGTACTGATGGAATAATTGTTGCTTCCGTTGTTAAAGTACCACTGGTTCATCGTTTGCGCGTTGTTATTGCTGTTATAGGCACGCACGTAGCCGTATTTGACTACATAGTAGTTATTGTTGGACAGAACGAACATCTTGCCGTTGTCCTCGAGCTTCGTTCCGTAGGAAAGACGCTTATAGCTGACGCTGGTCTTGATGTCGTCCATCTTCTTGGCGGTGGGATAATTGGAGGACAGCGCGTTCATATAGTAGGCAACGTCACTGGTCGCCTCTACGCCTGCGCTCTCGTACAAGCCGATGGTGTAAACGTACGCGCCGTAGGTATTCTTGGAAATGTAAGCCTGACTGATGGCATTGTTCGCCTCGGTGACTGCCTGATTGTAGTAGTTGCCGGACTGGAAGCCCAGATAGCCGGGCTCACCGTCGGTAAACATAACCACAAGGCGCAGTCTGCCCGTATCCTCCTCGTCGGCAATGACCTTCAGCACCTCGTTTGCCATTTCCATACCGTAGCTGGCACGGGTCGCACCGTCCGCACCGAAGGAATCGATGGCTTTCAGAAGTCCGGGGTTCGTATCGCCTGCGCCGCCTGCGCCCACGGTAACGGGAACCAGCGCATCCTCGTAGATGCTGTGCTGATAGGAGCTGCTCGTGGTTTCCGCACGGGTGTAGACCGTCTTGTCGCCGTTCAAGGGAGCGTATGCGCTTCCCACGCCGTAAGCGTGGATCACGCTGGGATCCAGACCGTTGCGGTAGGTCCACACGTCGGTATGGAAGGTAAAGAATTTCTCCTCGGAGTAGAGCTGTCTGTCGCCGTACAGCCACAGACCGCTGCTGTTTCGGGTCAATTCCACGAAGGAGCCGCTGCCTGCATCGTCGAAGACGTAGCCGTATACGGTCTGACCGCGGAGGAGCGCCATTCTCGCCTCTTCCTTATCGATCAGGTGACGGTACTCGTCGTGGTGGGTCAGAAGCAGGTACTTGGTTTCCCCGCCCTCGGTGACTCTGATATAGTAGATGCCGTCGGATGCGATCTGGGAGGTATTGGACAGCTTCGTATAGTTGAAGCCGTTTACGTTATACAAATGGAATTCGCCGTTGGAGTCGAAGACACCGGTATTGATCCAGGAATTCGTGGTCTTGCCGCCGGTCGCCTTTACGGGATCGGAACTGTGAGCGTCGCTGGCGTTACCCGCGTAGCCTACGATGGCGATACGGTGATCCACCTCGTTGCGTCTGCCGTGGTTTGCCACGGACTCTACGAAGTTTCCTACCGAGCTTTGCAGCTCCTTGAGATAGGCGAAATCATTTTCCGCCAAAGAGCCGGACTGGTCCAGAACCAGAACGATATCCAGAGGGGTATTCTGCTGGATCCGCGTGGTAACGGGGTTACTCAGGGTATGGGCGTCCATGGTAATGGTATAGGTGCCGTTATTTTCCAGAACCGCTTCCTTATTCAGGCGCAGATTGCTCTCCACCTGCTCGGTATAGCCGTCGGAGCCGTCGGGCAGGTAGTAGATCACGATCAGATTCTTCAAGGGATCGTCGGTAACGGTCAGAGCGGGATTTTCCGCCTTGTCCTGATAAGCGTTTACATTGCCCACAACGTATGCGCCTGCATAGTTGTAGCCGGTGATGGCGTGGGCAGCGTCGGAAGCGATCACCCGATCGCCCGCCTTCAGGTCAAACAGATGCTCTGCCCTCTCCAGTACCTTATCGGTATTCAGCTCCAGATGGCGCACGGTCACGTCCGTACCCTCCAGCTTTTCCCAAATTGCCACCAGAGTCACGGGCTTTGCCAGCGTCGCACCGACGTAAACGGTGCCGCCGTCCTGATCGTCGATGATCAGATCGTTGTCTTCCTCCGCCTGCCAGCCGCGGAATACGTAGCCCTCGCGGTAGGGGAAGGCGCCGAAGGAGCCTGCGTAGCTCCAGGTGTGGAAATAGGCATAGCCGATCTCACCCGAGCCGTCGTCGTACATATAGGCTTCCATTCCCTGAATTTCGGAAGGGTCTGCATCCCCCAGATCCAGATACACGGGGTAGACCTTGGGAACCAGCGTTGCCGTCAGCGTATTCTGACGGATGTAGCTGGAGGGAGTGGAATACTCTACCGTAAAGGGACTTGCGGTGGTAAAGTCCGTGCCCTCTTCGGTATAAGCGCCTTCCTCGGAGCCGTACAGCTTCTTCAGGCGCAGCTGATATTCGTAATACTGATCGTCCCAGCGACGGTTCCAGATGCTTTCGGAGCCGCTTCCGAGACCCAGCTCGTCCACGCTCACCTCTACGCCGTAAGGGGGATTTTCATGCTGAGCAATGAGATGGTACTGATGGGCGTCACCCAGATTGCTGTAAAGCACCTGCAAAAGCGCTCCGTCGGGACGGAAGTCCTCAAAGATCTGGGAAGCGTCCAGCATAACCGGCTGATCGTAAGCCTCTGCGGAGAAGGTAAGTGCGGCATCCACGGGAGCAAAATCGTTCTGCCCCAGATGGATAAAGCTGCGCTCGTCCTCGGTAAAGGCGGAGTCTGCATTGTTATCGTAGGCGTACAGATAGTTTGCCGTCTGTACCTGAATGCGGTATTCGCTGCCGTCTACGGGAATATTTTTAAATTCGTAGGAAGCCGTGCCGCGGTGCTCTTCATCGTATTCCACGGTCACAAACTGGGAGGCAACGTCGTTGTAGGCGTCACCGGTCTTCTTCTGCAGGATCACAAGCACCTTTGCGGGGCGGTCGATCTCCTTCACCTGCACCAGCTGATCCCCGTTCATATACGTGGTACCCACGTACAGATCGCCCGTGAGGGTCGCGCCGTCGTTGTAAAGGGCGTAATAGGTCACGTCCTCCGTCAGAAGCGCCCCTGCCCGGTCGATGGCGGGATTTCCTTCCACATCGGTCCAGTTCTCGAAGTAGTGGCCGTCTCCGTCGGGAATTGCCACGTAGTCCGTCAAAGCGGGATAGCGGTACTGACCTGCCAGTACCAGGGTCTTTTTGCCGTCCACCTTGCCTTCTCCTGCCTCAAAGGTCACGGTGAAGGGGTGAACGTCGATCTCTACCGTGGGAACACCCTTCTGCCCGTCGGTCTCAAAGTACGCGCCTTCCTCGGCATCCTCTGCGGGGAGCATTCCCTCGCCCTCCAGAGAAACCTGAGCGGAATAAATATTCGCCTCGGCTGCGGGAACGATGCTTCCGTCGGGATATACGTAGGAAACCACCTCTACGCGGTATGCCAAGGGCGCGCCGGTCTCGGGATCGTATTTCCAAACGGGGTAGAAGCCGCTTCCCGCGCCGTTTTCGTCAAGGGTCACGGAAATGGGGGCGTGATTGCCCGCCATGGCATCGATCACCTGCCATGCGCCGTCCTTCCACTGGGTGATCTTTACGTTGACAGCTTTGGGATAAAGCTCCTTTTCACCCGCGTCTGCGTGCGCCTGAACGTTGAAATTCAGAGAGAAATTATCGGGCGCGTACCGCAGAGTCAGATAGATCACCTGATCCTGATCGTCCTCTCCCTCGGTGCGGGAGGCGATCTCCTCGTAGTAATTCTTCAGAGCCGCCGCGCGGTAATCGCCCTGAGGCATATTTTCATACACCACGGTATAGGTGGTGGTCTTGGCATTTTCGTCGGAAACGTAGCCCTCGGTCAGAGCCTTTTCATCCACGGGGAGATTCACTCCGTTTTCCCCGCGCATCAGAGAAAGGATCACCTCGCGGAGATCCGCCTCCATATCCTGGGCGATGCCGTCCTCTGCCAGATGCTCCAGCACCAGATGCACCGTAACGGTAATGGTCTCCTCCCACAGAGCGGTCAGGGTGATTGTTTCCTGAACGGAAGGGGTCACGGTCGCGCCGCCTGCAAATACGCCGCCCTTGCCGTCACTCCAGCCGAGGAAGCGATAGCCCTCCCGTACGGGAACGGACTCGGTTGCATTGACACGGTCGTTTTGGTGGTGATTTTCCGCAGCGGGTGCTTCACCCTCTGCCCACGCGCCCCCTGCAAGATCGTAATTTACGCTCCAGTTCATACACTCGGTGGTGCCTTCCTGCTCGTAAACGATCGCCTTATGGCCGTGAACCTCTTCGTAGGTCTCCCCTGCCTTATAATAGATCAGATAGGTTCCGCTGACGGGAGTCTTTGCGCTGTATACACCGCCGCCCCGCTTCTTCAGAAGCAGGTACTCCTCGCCGTTTTCCTCGCGGGCATAGAATTCCCGCTCCTCACCCAGAATCGCATCCATATCCGTGGGGACTCCGTCCAGATAGGAAATGAAGGCGACGGAATACTTCACCTGCTGATACCAGTCTACGTACAGAGTCAGGTCGCTTGTCAGGGGCACCGTCTCTCCGGGCTTATAGGTCTCGCCCGTGCCGTCCTCCTTGGTATTCCATCCGCGGAAGAGGAAGGTATCGTCCTCCACGTCCATGCGAAGTTCCTCGACGGGTTCGGGTACGGTAAAGGTAAAGCCGGTCTCCTTCGTCAGAACGATCTTCTCGGGCACGGAGCAGCCTGCGTTGGCACCGTTGGCATCGAAGGTAACGGTCAGATCGTCGGTATGCTTCACCTGCTTGAAGAGGTAGATATTTCTGGGGTTATTCCAAGTTCTTTCCGTCCAGCTGCCGGTTTCGCCGCTGCCGGGATTCAAATAAGTCAGACTGCCCCTGATGGTGTAGGCGCCGTTTCCTTTATGAGCAAAGTTCAGATAATTGCTGCTGGAAGCGGTACCCGAAACAAAAGAAACGGACGAATTCCAGCTTCCCATGGTCAGATAGTAGGAAGAGGGATTGTTTGCGGGAACCAGAGAGCCGCTGGTGGGATCGGTAAAGGAGAATTGGCAATCCGCGTCTCCCGCAAAGGGTTCGATAAACAAAACCCCGTCCTCGCTCTGGATCTGCACCGTCTGATAGGCAGGCGTTTTATTGGAGGAGGTATAGCGGAATTTCATCGCGCTGTAATTGCCTGCGGCATTGCCGTTTACCAGAAGATAGACCGCGTTCTCGTCATCCTCGATGCCGTCCATATCCAGCTCGTAGCGGTAGTTCTCCGTCAGGGGAGCCGCGGAAGCGGACAGGGTAAAGAGATCGAGCAGATTGCCGGGCAGCAGGGGCACGATCATACACAGCGTCAAAATCCAGGCTACAACGCGTTTCGTCATTTTCATGTAAGTCCTCCGATGATACAAATTTCTATATGTTTTTCGTCATTTTTCTTGTGTTATATTCGCCGAAGCGGGAAAAATTTCGACACTCCCACCATTCGGTATTGATACAATGATTCAACTTATATTATAACCGCCACCGCCGCCATATTTCATTCACATTTTGTTGCGAAAAATTGTACAATAAGTGAACACTACAGAAAACGGGGTGGTCTATGGGTGGGAAAGGTGGCATACAATGGGAAAAAGCAAAAATGAGCAAAATAATGGAGGCGAAATATGACCACGTTCTTTCCCGAAGGGACTCTGCTGGGTAGCCCTGAAAACAAAGCCGCTCTTTCCTCTCTGACCGCCTTGGAGGGGGCAATGGAGCACGGAAAACTTTTGGAGGCGGTAGCGCAGAAATGCGAATCGGATCTGACGCTCCGCTTTGATCTCGGCGGGATTCCCGCTTATATGCCCCGAGAGGAGGTTGCTTTGACGGAAGATGATACCCCGATTCGGGATATTGCCGTGATCACGCGGGTGGGGAAGCCCTGCGTCTTTCTCATTGACCGCATTGTGCTCTCCCCCGAGCCGCACCTTTATCTCTCCCGCAAAAAGGCGCAGGAAAAATGCTTGGAGGAATATCTGGACACCCTGGAGATCGGAGATCTGCTCCCTGCCAAGGTGACCCATCTGGAGCCCTTCGGCGCATTTTGCGATATTGGATGCGGGATTCCCTCTCTCATTTCCATCGACTGCATTTCCGTTTCCCGCATTTCTCATCCCTCCGACCGATTTTTTACGGGGCAGGAGATCCTTTGCGCCCTGCGGAATCGGGATGAGTGCCGTTTGGGAAAGCGGGGGCGCATCAGCCTGACCCACAAGGAGCTTCTCGGCACCTGGCAGGAGAATGCGGATCGCTTTCGCTCGGGACAGACGGTAATGGGCATTGTACGAAGTGTGGAATCCTACGGGGTTTTCATTGAGCTTGCGCCCAATCTGGCGGGTCTTGCGGAATACCGCGACGACGTAAAGCCCGGTGACGGCTGCTCGGTCTATATCAAGAGCATCCTTCCCCAAAAAATGAAGATCAAGCTCGTCCTCATCGACACCTTCCCCGCGCCTGCGCCCTCTCCTCCCGAATATTTCATCCGTTCAGGCTCCATCCGCGAATTCCATTACGCCACCACCTGACCCCCGCAGGGGACTTGCAGGGGGACGATGCGGGGCTCCTTTGTTCTTTCTTTGAAAAGAAAGAACCAAAGAAACTTCACTCAGGAGGATAAAAAAACAATCCATACCCACAATCCCGAAGGACGTCCCGTGAATGGAACACCAAAATCGATATTCTGATATGGATCAGCAGCAGTCGTGATTGGTTCAATATTACGCCCCGTAAACAATGTACCAGCAACTAGAACTTGAATATCAATCATTCCC
>JAFPBP010000064.1 GCA_017424085.1 Clostridia bacterium | reverse complement strand
ATGAAGCATTTGTTTACGATGACGTCTCCCGCGAAAAAAGTTCCCTCCCGCGCCTTTTCGGACGGCGCCGTTACGGGAACGGATCCCTCTCACGGAGCAGATCACGGTCTTTGAAACGAATGCGGGAGAGCGTATTTCCTTGATTCAGGAGTAACTGCCTTGCGCCCTGCCGTCCGCGAGTCAAGAAACCGTTATTTCGATTGCTTTTGGAAAATCACCGCCCGCTGACGGGCGAAAACGGAGGAACGATATATGAGACTTTGGTACGATAAGCCCTCCTCGAAGGGGACGAACATCCTGCGCCCCGCACCCTCGGAGGATAACACCTGGCAGCAGCATACTCTCCCCATCGGAAACGGAGATCTGGGCGCCAACGTGTACGGAGAGATCGTCTGCGAGCGCCTCACCTTCAATGAAAAGACCCTGTGGACAGGGGGACCCTGTGCCGACCGTCCCGATTACAACGGAGGAAATCTGGAGGAATGCGGCAAAAACGGCGAGACCATGAAGAAGATTCAAGCGCTCTTCGCCGCAGGGGATTCCAACGCCGCGTCGGAGCTGTGTAACGAGCTGATCGGCGCCAATGACGATGGGTACGGCGCATACCAATCCTGGGGAAATCTTTATTTTGATTCGATGGATCTGACCGAAGAGGTTTCGGATTACGTTCGGGATCTGGATCTGACCACCGCCGTGGCTTCGGTGAAATTTTCCCACAAGGGCACCGATTATACCAGAGAATTTTTCATCAGTCATCCCGACAACGTACTGGTGGGACGGCTGACCGCAACGGGCGCTGCACCCATGAACGTGGACGTGCGCTTCCTTTCCAATCAGGAATGCCCCACCGTTGCCTTGGGGACTACCCTGGAGCAGACGGGACGGGTGCGGGACAATCAGATGCAATTTGCCGCCTGCCTGTCGGCGGTTGCCGAGGGGGGATCGGTGATTCCCGACGGCGATAAGCTGACCGTGCGGGGCGCCTCGGCTCTGACCGTGTATCTGTCCGCCGCCACCGATTACAAAAACGAATATCCCGCCTATCGTACGGGGGAGAGCGCGGAGGATCTGCATGCCCGCGTGCGTGCCGCCTCCCTTGCCGCAAGCAAAAAGCACTATGAGCAGGTGAAAGCCGATCATATTGCGGATTATCAGAGCCTGTACGGGCGCGTGGCGCTGGATCTGGGGCAATCTGATTCGGAGAAGCCCACCGACCGCCTGTTGGAGGCGTACCGAAACGGCACCGCAAGCGCAGGGGAGGAGCGCCTGTGTGAGGTTTCCTTGTTCCAATTCGGGCGGTATCTGACCATTGCAAGCTCTCGTGAGGATTCTCAGCTGCCCTCCAATCTGCAGGGAGTCTGGAACAATCGGAACAATCCCCCGTGGCATGCGGATTACCATCTGAACGTGAATCTGCAGATGAATTATTGGCCCGCCTGCTCTGCCAATCTGGCGGAATGCACGACCCCCTTGCTCCGTTACGTGGAGTCCCTTCGCAAGCCGGGCAGAGAAACGGCTCGGATCTACGCGGGCATTGAAAGCACTCCCGAGCGCCCCGAAAACGGGTTTATGGCGCATACGCAGAACACCCCCTTTGGCTGGACCTGCCCCGGATGGGAGTTCCTTTGGGGCTGGTCTCCCGCCGCCGTTCCCTGGATTTTGCAGAACTGTCGGGATTATTACGAATTTACCGAGGACGTAGACGCCCTGCGCACATGGATTTACCCCGCCATGAAGGAATCCGCCGTCCTGTACGATCAGATGCTGGTGCGGGATGAGGACGGAAAACTCGTTTCATCGCCCACCTCCTCCCCCGAGCATGGGCCCCGCACCCACGGGAATACTTATGAGCAATCTCTGATCTGGCAGTTGTACGAGGATACCGTTTCCGCCGCCGAGGCTTTGGGGGTGGATTCCGATCTGGTTGCCGTCTGGAAATCCCATCAATCGGATCTGAAGGGTCCCATTGAGATCGGCACCGACGGGCAGATCAAGGAATGGTATTCCGAAACCTCGCTCAACAGCGTTCAGCCCAACGCCTCGGGGCACCGTCATATGTCTCATATGCTCGGCATGTTCCCCGGCAATCTGATCCAGAGGAATCCCGCATGGGTGGAGGGAGCGCGGGTCTCCATGGCAGACCGCACCAATAAGACCACAGGCTGGGGCTTGGCTCAGCGCATCAACACCTGGGCGCGGCTTCGGGACGGAGAGATGACCCACGGGCTGATCCGTCAGCTGTTCCAAACGGGAATCTTCCCCAATCTTTGGGACACCTGCCCGCCCTTCCAGATCGACGGCAATCTGGGCTATACCGCAGGGGTTGCAGAGATCCTTCTGCAGAGCAATCTGGGCTATGCGGACGTTTTGCCTGCCCTGCCCGAGGCTTGGAGGACGGGATCGGTGAAGGGATTGAAGGCACGGGGCAATTTCACCTTCGATTTCGCATGGAGGGACGGACGGTTGACCTCACTTTCCGTGCAATCTGCGGGTGCGAAAACTCTCCGCCTCCGCCTGCCCGCAGGTCAACGCCCCGAATCGGATGCGGCGTTGGAACGGGACGGGGATTATTTCGTGTATTCCTTCCCCGAGGCAGGGACTCTTACGCTGAGATTTTCGATGGCATAACGATTCATAATTTCGGTCGCGCTTTTTTTTGTGAGGCGCGACCGCTTTTTTTTGTGATTTTTTCTGCGAAACCCTTGACATTCGGGGCGGGATGTGGTATAGTACAAGCAGGGAACCTCAAAGGTTCAAAAAACGGAAGGGGAATATGTTTTATGAAACGGCAACAGGCTTTTATCGGAACCGAAACCATGCTGAAAGGCGGACTTCACTGTCATACCACCCGTTCGGACGGCTCCGGAGACCCTGCAGACGTGATCCGTCTGCATCACGCTAACGGTTATGATTTTCTTGCAATCACCGACCATCGGTACTATAACTATGAGAACTTTGCTCCCGAGGTGCCCATCACCATCATCCCCGGGATGGAATTCGATAATACCTTTGAGCGGGATCACGGCTTCCGTTGCTTCCATACGGTCTGCCTCGGCCCCTCTAAGGAGGACGGCAACGGCTACGATCAGGATCAGAAGCTGGAATCGGGCAAGGCTCTGAATCAGGAGGAATATCAGGCGTATCTGGATGAGATTCACGCCAAGGGAAATCTGACGGTTTACTGCCATCCCGAATGGTCGTCCACGCCTGCTCGGTATTTTGATAAATTAGAGGGCAACTTCGCTATGGAGGTCTGGAACAGCGGATGCGCTCTGAATCACGATTCCGATTACGATGCCCCCTATTGGGACGAGCTTTTGGGTCAGGGGAAGGTGATCTACGGGGTTGCCACCGACGACGGACATGCCATGAAGGATCATTGCAACGGTTGGGTGATGGTTCGGGCGGAAAATAATGTTTCCTCCATTCTGAATTCCCTGAAGGAGGGTAAATTCTATGCCTCCTGCGGACCCGAAATTTACGATTTCTACGTGGAAGACGATAAGGCTGTCGTGGAATGCTCTCCCGCCTGCAAGGTTCGCTTCCACAGCGATATGCACCCCGTATCCGTCGTGTTCGCCGAGGCGGGGAAGGATCTGACCCGTGTGGAATTCACCCTGAGCGTCAAGCGCCCCTATCGGTATGTGCGTGCCGTGGTAGTCGACGCCGACGGAAAGCTCGCCTGGACGAACCCCATTTTCCTTGATTAACGGAGGGATATGATATGATTACAGCATTTGTTACCAATGAAGCCTATCGGATCCGTATGGATCGCAAGGATGTTCCCGTCCCCGCGCTGACGGGGCTCGTTGCCGCCCGCAACGATACCGCCGCGTTTCAGGTGGTGGTCCAATCCGATCATCAGTACAGCGTTACCGCAGGGCAGAACGAATGGTTCTCTACCAAATCCCGTCTGCGCGGAACCCACGAGCGCATCCGCGTTGCGGTCAAGGCTCCTTTTGAGTCTAAGGTTTATTTGGAAGGCTTGATGACCGATCAGGACGACGTGGAGAAGGCGGACGTGCTTCTGACGCAGGACGTTCTGGAAAGTCGGGCAAATCTTCCCTCCGCTCTTTGGGTGGATCTGTCGGTTCCCGCCGACGCCGAGGCAGGAGAGTATACGGTTACCGTCACCGTTTATCGTTCCTTCTACGGACAGGATGAAACGGTGGTCATGACCCAAGAGATCCCCCTGACCGTCAGCAAGTATTGCCTTGCCGACCCCAAGGATTGGAAGTTCTATCTGAATCTGTGGCAGCATTTGTCCTCCGTGGCGCGTCATCACGACGTGAAGCTCTGGAGCGACGAGCATTTCGCCGTTCTGAAGGAGTACGTGGCGTCGATCGCCGCCTTGGGGCAGAAATCCGTTACTCTGTGTGCCGGTGAGATTCCCTGGGGCGGGCAGTCCTGCTCTGCCGATCGGGAGCACGGGGGAAATCTTTACGAATATTCCATCATCGGCATCACCAAAAAAGCCGACGGAACCTTCGTCTACGATTATTCCAAAATGCAGCGCTACATCGATCTTTGCACCGAAGCGGGCATTACGGGGGATATTGAGATCTTCGGTCTTGTGAACGTTTGGCAGAAGCTGATCCCCACGCCTCTGTGCGACGATTATCCCGAAAATATCGTTTTGCGGTATCTGGACGAGGCGGACGGCTGTCTGAAATATCTGCGTAAGCGGGAGGAGATCCTGGCTTACGTGAAGGCTCTGGAGACCTATTTCATCGAGACTGAGCAGATCGGACGGGTCCGCATCGGTGCCGACGAGCCTGCTGACGTGGACCGCTATCGGGCAAGCCTCGCTCTGTTGCGGGAGGTCGCTCCCTCCTTCCAATGCTCCACCGCCATCAATCATGCGGAATTCATCGAGGAGTTCGGTGAGATCATCGACACCGCCGCTCCCTATCTCGGGTGCGTGACGGCGGAATACGACCGTCTGATTGCGCACAAGGGGATTGAGGGAAAGAAGATCCTCTGGTACGTCTGCGGCTATCATCATGCTCCCAATAACTGCATTTCCAACCCCTTGACCGACAATCGTGTCATCGGGCCTATGACCGCATATCTGAAGCTGGACGGTTTTTTGCGCTGGAATTACTGTCTCTATCCCGATCATCCCCGCGACGACATCCGCTACAGCGCCTTCGGTACGGGGGACGTGAATTTTGTTTACCCTGCGGCAAACGGAAAGGTCCTGCTGTCTTTGCGGTATAAGAACCTGCAGCGGGGAATTGCGGATTACGAGCTTCTCCGTGCGCTGCAGCAGATCGATCCCGCCGCTGTGGATGAGGCGCTGAAGGGCATTCTGAGATTTGACGATCTTGCGGACCTTGCGCGGAAGCGCAGTGCCGTGGGTGGGGACGTTGACTTTATGCGAGACGATGCGCCCTTCTCCTGCGATTGGAACGATTACAATGAAATGAAGAAGAACGTGCTTGCGCGTTTGAGCAAATAAGACAGGTCGTTTCATGTCTGAAATCAACGCAGGAAAGGATCGAATACGAATGAAACCGTTACCGGAAAAGACTCTTATTTTTGCTCATCGTGGGGCACGGGCGTATCTGCCCGACAATACTCTGGAGGCGTTTGAGCTTGCCCATAAAATGGGCGCGGAGGGCGTTGAGCTGGACGTTCGCTTCAGTGCCGACGGTGCGGTGGTGGTGTGCCACGAAACCAAGCTGGACGGTATGACCGAGGCGACGGGACCCGTGGCGGAACGCACGCTGGCGGAGCTGAAGGCTCTGGACGTGGGATGCGGCTTTTACAAGGGCGAGAAGAAGGGCTTTCGTATGCCCACGCTGGACGAGGTCTACGATCTCGTGGCGCCTTGGGATATGATCGTAAACGTGGAGATCAAGGCTGCCGACCCCGCCATCGTTGCGGCGTGCGACAAGATTGCAGTCCGTCACGGAATGCGGGATAAGATCATTTATTCCTCCTTCAATCACTATCAGATCAAGCGGGTGCAGGACGAGATCCCCGGGGCATTCATTGCGCCTCTGTATACGTGGAACCTTCTCAACCCGTGGAATTATTGCGTTGACATCGGGGCTCCTGCGGTGCATCCCCTTTTCGAGGTGATCAAGGTTACCGAGGACTACGTGAAAAAGTGTCACGAGAAGGGGATTCGCGTGCACCCCTGGACGGTAAACGGAGAAGATGACATCCGCTATCTGCTGGAGCAGGGCGTGGATGTGATCATGACCGACTATCCTGACGTAGGAGTTCGCCTGAGAGACGAAATGAAATAATTCGGAGGAATTTATTATGCTGAACGTGTGTGTAATCGGACTTGGAGGTCGGGGGCGGGGCTTGATCCGCGGCGTTCTTCTGAAAAACAGCGATGTTCGCATCGTTGCAGTCTGTGACCGTTATGAGGATCGGGTCTCTCAAACGCTGGAGATTTTGCGGGAAGCGGGATTCGATGCAAAGGGATATACCGATTACAAGGAAGCGCTGAACACCAAGGGCTTGGGGGCAGCCTTCGTCTTTACCGATTGGAGCACCCATGCGGAAATTGCCATCTATTCCATGCGGAAGGGAATTCCCGTGGCATCTGAGGTGGGATGCGAGTATTCTCTGGAAAATTGCCATAATCTGGTGCGTACGCAGGAGATTACGGGCACTCCTTACATGTTCGTGGAAAACTGCTGCTGGGGCAAGGACGAGCTGCTTGCCACCTCCATGGCTCGCCGAAACCTGTTTGGTACGGTGGTTCACTGCTCGGGTGCCTATGCTCACGATCTGCGCCATGAGATCGCCTACGGTCACGTGAATCGCCACTATCGGTTCGATAACTACGTAAATCGCTGCTGTGAAAATTATCCCACCCATGAACTGGGGCCCATCGCCAAGCTTCTGGATATCAACCGCGGCAACCGCATCGTTTCGGTTTCGTCGGTTTCGTCCAAGGCGGTGGGACTGGAGGAGTATATCAAAACGCGCTCCGACGCCACCGAGGAAATGAAGCAGGCGAGGTTCAAGCAGGGGGATATCGTCACCACCATTCTCACCTGCGCCCGCGGGGAGACCATCGTTCTCACGCTGGATACCTCTCTGCCCCGAAGCTACAGCCGTCAGTTCACTGTGCGCGGGACAAAGGGGTCCTATTCGCAGGAGACCAACAGCGTCTTTTTGGACGGACAGAAGGAATACTGGGAGCCGTCGGAATATCATGCGGCAACCTTGAACAATGCCCGTTCCTACGAGGCGGAGTATCTTCCCTCCTGCTGGAAGGATGTTTCTCCTGAAGCCCTCGCCGCAGGTCACGGTGGGATGGACTGGCTGGCGTATAAATCCTTCGTGGATGCTGTGATGAATCATACCGACGTCCCCATTGACGTGTACGACGGCGCCACCTGGCAGGCGGTCTCGGTCCTGTCCGAGATCTCCATTCAGCAGGGCGGCGCACCCCAAGCCATGCCCGACTTCACCAACGGTGCCTGGTTCCGCCGTCCCCGCAAGGACGTTTGCGACCTGTAACAGCTCGGGAGGCTTGCTATGATTCGACAGATTTTATTTGACTGCGGCGGCGTTTTTACCGAAACCAAGCACGTGGAGAACCTGCAACGGTTTACGGGCGACGCTTCGATCGCCGCGGAAATGATCCGCACCATATGGTCTCCCGCTTCCCCGTGGCACGATTACGATCGGGGAATGGTGGACGATAGAGAGCTTTTGGTTCGATTGAAGCAGCTTTTGCCGGAGCGTTTTCACGGTTACGTGGAATCGTTTGTCGAGACCTGGCACGAGGGGCTTCCTCCCATGGCGGGAATGGAGGAGATCGTGGATGCCCTGCATGAAAAGGGGTATCCCTGTTATCTGCTCTCCGATTTTCCCAAACGGTTTGAGGTTATGCCCGATCGCGTTCCTGCGCTGAAGAAGCTGGATGGACTGGTGATCTCCTATCAGACCCAACGGAAAAAGCCCCATCCCGACACCTTCCGTCATGCGGCTGAGATCTTGGGCATTAAGCCTGAGGAGACCTTGTTTGTGGATGACCTCGCCTGCAACGTGGCAGGGGCGGAGTCCATCGGAATGGAGGGGTATATCTTCCCCTCTCCCGCCGATCTCCGCGCCTATCTGCAAGAGCGGGGAATCCTCTGAGTCAATTCAAAATACGTGCCCGATGGGACAGAGTGCGTTTCGATCTCTCTGTCCCGTTTTTTTTGAGAAAAAAAAGAGGTTTTTTCATGGGAGTTTCGGGAAAAGCATTGACATCGTTGCGAAAAAGTGGTATAATTTACGATATAGTATCGTGCAATACGCAGAGAGGCGAAAACCCTTCCCTCTCGCTTCGTACGTAGGAGAGTATCTATGAAAAAAATAGACCAAACCGTTGTAAAGGAAACGATCTACGTGGCGGTCTGGGTGCTGATTCTGAGCGCCTTGATGGTTGCGGTCTTCCTTCTTTTGGGGAAATGGGATCTGTCGGTTCTGTGGGGAAGCCTCTACGGCTCCTTTGCAGCGATCCTGAATTTCTTTCTGTTGGGCATCGGCGTTCAGATCGCCGTTGCTAAGGAGGATCCTGCAGAGGCAAAAAAGGTGATCCGCACGTCCCACAGTCTCAGGTTTCTGCTGCTGATGATCCTGGTGGTCGTCGGTGTCGTGGTGCCGTGGTTTCATTCGGTGGCGTCGGTGGTTCCCCTGCTCTTTCCTCGGATCGGGTTGTTCTTCCGTCCTCGCTTCGGCGGGATGGATGAAGAAGGGGGTGCTTGATCTTGGATTGTAAAAGCCTCCGCTTCAAGGTGGTGGATTGGCTTCTGATCGCCCTGGCGGTGCTTCCGCTGGTGGGGATCATCGTTTTGAAGATCCTGTTTGCGCCGCCTACGGAGGGGATCTCCATTTCGGGTGCGCTGGTGTATTTCACCATCCCCATGCCTCTTCAGGACCTGCCCATCACCGAGGCGCAGATCAACTCTGTGGCTGTGGTCCTGTTCATCCTGTTCTTCTGCCTCTTTCTGACCCACGGCATTGCCGTCCGCCCCAACACCAAGCGTCAGCTGGTGGCGGAATGGATCGTGGAGACCTGTCGGAATCTGGTGCTGGATAATATGGGTCCCTTCTTTTCGGGCTTTGCCCCCTTCATCGCCGCTATCATGGCGATCTCGGGTGTGTCCAGCCTGCTTTCCCTTTTGGGGCTGTTCCCGCCCACGTCCGATCTGAACATCGTCGGCGGGTGGGCGATCCTGGTTTTCATCCTGATTACTTATTACAAGCTCAAGGGCGGGCTTTGGAGCTACGTGAAGGGCTTTTTGGAGCCCATTCCCATCCTGCTTCCCCTGAACATCCTCGGCGAGATCGCAACCCCCGTCTCCATGACCTTCCGTCATTACGGAAACGTGCTTTCGGGATCGGTCATTGCGGTTCTGATCGGGGCGGCGCTGACCGGCGCGTCCAACCTGCTTCTTGGCTGGCTTCCCGGTTTCTTGGGGGAGATCCCCCTGCTTCGCATCGGCATTCCCGCCGTGCTGAGCCTTTATTTCGACATCTTCAGCGGATGCCTGCAGGCGTTTATCTTCGCCATGCTGACCATGCTGAACGTGTCCAACGGCTTTTCTGAGGAGGATTATCAACGCCGCCTGCAGAAAAACGCCGAAAAACAAAAGAAAAAAGAAATTAAAAAAAGCAAATAAACGGAGGACTTTATTATGTTAGAACTTGCTGTCGGTATCATTCTCGGTTGCTGCGCTCTGGGCGCGGGTATTTGTATGGGCATCGGAGCCATCGGCCCCGGTATCGGTGAAGGTCATGCGGTTGCCAACGCCTGCGAAGCCATCGGTCGTCAGCCCGAAAGCAAAAGCGCCGTTACTTCCACGATGATCATGGGCTGTGCCGTTGCCGAAACCACCGGTATTTATTCTCTGGTCATTGCCATCCTTCTGATCTTCGTTGCTCCCATTACCATGGTCAATATGCTGAAATCCCTTCTGTAAGGAATCGGATCATAATACGGAGTGAATGAAATGCTTGCAATGCAAACCCTGGATATCGTTTCGGTCAATTTATGGCTGATTCTGATCTCT
>JAFPBP010000063.1 GCA_017424085.1 Clostridia bacterium | reverse complement strand
CAGACTGGACGATAAAATGATCGGTACCGGCCTTGGCTCCCACCGCCAGCAATTCGGACACCGTCCCCTGAGGACAGCGGGCCGTGGTGCCGTAGAAGGCGTCGGTGCCCGCCACCGCCCGGGCGGCGATCTTTTCGGGATAGATATGACAATGAGCGTCGATGACGAAGGTATTATTGACCATAACTCAATCCTTCTTCAGCCCCAGCTTTTCCACCGCTTCTTCCCGCATTTTGTATTTCAGGATCTTCCCGGCGGCGTTCATGGGGAATGCGTCCACGAAATCCACGTAACGGGGAACCTTGTGGCGAGCCATGTTGGCGTTGATATAGGCCTTCATTTCATCGGAGGTCATGGTCTGGCCTTCCTTCAGAATGATGCAGGCCATGATCTCTTCCCCATATTGCTTGTCGGGAACACCGATGACCTGAACGTCCCGGACCTTGGGGTGGGTATAGATGAATTCTTCGATTTCCTTGGGATAAATGTTTTCCCCGCCGCGGATGATCATATCCTTCAGGCGGCCGGTAATATTATAATTCCCCTCGGGGGTGCGGCAAGCCAGGTCTCCCGTATGGAGCCAGCCCTCAGCATCGATGGCGGCGGCGGTGGCCTTGGGCATCTTATAATATCCCTTCATGATATTATAGCCCCGGGCAACGAATTCGCCGTTGACCCCATCGGGACAGTCTTCTCCGGTTTCGGGATCGACGATCTTGCACTCCACGTTGGCAAAGGCACTGCCCACGGTTTCGGTGCGTACCTCCAACGAATCGTAGTAGCTGCTCATGGTGCATCCGGGCGACGCTTCGGTCTGTCCGTACACCGACACGATCTCGGTCATGTTCATGACCACGGTCGCCTTCTTCATCAGGTCGGCAGGACAGTTCGCACCTGCCATGATACCGATGCGCATGTGAGAGAAATCGGTCTTTGCGAAATCCTCGTGCTGCATCATGGCGATGAACATGGTGGGCACGCCGTTGAAGGCGGTGATGCGCTCGTTATGCACACACGCAAGAGCCGGCTTGGGGGAGAAGTACGGCAGGGGGTACATGGTCGCGCCGTGGGTCATGGAGGCGGTCATGGACAGCACCATGCCGAAGCAATGGAACATGGGGACCTGGATCATCATACGGTCGGCGGTGGAGAGATCCATGTGGTCGCCGATGTACTTGCCATTGTTGACCACGTTGTAGTGGGTGAGCATAACGCCCTTGGGGAAGCCCGTCGTACCCGAGGTGTACTGCATATTGCACACGTCGTCTTTATCGACGGCGGCAGCCATGCGCCAGACCTCCTCCACGGGAACCTGGGAGGCGCGGGCAAGGGACTCGTTCCACTCAAGACATCCCTTCCAGCGGTAACCGACCGTAATGACGTTGCGGAGGAAGGGCAAGCGGCGGGCGTGGAGCGCCATGCCGGGCTTGAGAGTCGCCAGCTCGGGGCAGAGCTCGGAGATGATACTGCCGTAGTGACAATCCTTTGCGCCCTCGGTCATAATGAGGGTGTGGGTGTCCGACTGGCGGAGCAGGTACTCGATCCCGTGGATCTTGTACGCCGTGTTGACCGTGACCAGCACCGCGCCCAGCTTGACGGTCGCCCAGAAGGCAATGTACCACTGGGGCACGTTGGAGGCCCAGACCGCCACGTGCGTGCCAGCCTTAACGCCCAGCGAGATCAGAACGCGGGCGAACTCGTCCACGTCATCGCGGAACTCGCTGTAGGTACGGGTATAATCCAGCGTAGTGTACT
>JAFPBP010000062.1 GCA_017424085.1 Clostridia bacterium | reverse complement strand
GCCTGCGTAGAGAACGCCACGGTCCCCTGCATTCAGACCGGAACGGGAATCTGTCATATTTACGTGGATGAGAATGCCGATGAGGAACAGGCGCTTGACATCATTGAAAACGCCAAGACCTCCCGCCCCTCGGTCTGCAACGCGGAAGAGGTTCTGCTGGTGCACAAGGCAATCGCCCCCACGTTTCTTCCTAAGATAAAAGAAAGGCTTACAGATCGCCGCGCGGCGGAAGGAAAACAGCCCGTAGAGCTGCGCCTCTCCCCCGAAGCGATGAAATTCATCGAAGGAACCCCTGCGGGAGAGCAGGATTTTGATACGGAATTCCTCGATTATATTTTGGCAGTCCACGTAGTGGACAACGTTACCTGCGCCGTAGATCACATCGCCGCCCATTCCACGGGGCACAGCGAAGCCATCCTCACCCGCTCGGACGAAAACGCGGATTACTTCACCCGAAACGTGGACAGCGCCGCCGTATACGTCAACGCTTCCACCCGCTTCACCGACGGCGGAGAATTCGGGCTGGGATGCGAAATGGGCATCTCCACCCAAAAGCTTCACGCACGCGGCCCCATGGGGCTGGAGGAAATGACCGCCTACAAATACGTGATCCGAGGCAACGGACAGACCCGATAATCCCATAAAAAAAGCAACGATCCCGCGCTGAATCGGCGCAGGATCGTTTTTTGAGGTAAAATAAACCAAAACGGTATGCAATGTAGGAATAGAACAAGGAGTATCGGAGGAATTACGGGAAGGTCATTACACCGAATCGGTTTACGAAATCGACTCAGAATTCAATTCCGCTCCGACGCAAAATCAGAGCGAGGATCTCGGTGCAGACCACCAGGGTCATGGTGGTCAGAGCGCATTCCGCCAGCACAAATCCGTAGCTCAGGCATCCCAAAGGACCGCCGAGACGGGAGAAGGCAAAGAAGGTCAACGCCGCCCCGAACTGCAGAAGTGCCGCGTATTTCCCCGCGAACAGAAGCTCCCGCAGAAAATAGGGAGAGCCGAAGATCTTGGTTGCGAATTTCGTCATATCAAATCACCTCCCCCATAGGATACCATACGCAGGGGCGAAAGTCAAGACATAAAATTTTCCTCTCGGGCATAGGGTGAAGCAAAGGGGGAAATTACCATGCTCGATCAATGGGCGGCAGGGTTCGGCACGGTCAGCGCGGCGGCGCTGATCCTCTTCGGAATCTACGCCGCAATCAAAACCAAGGGCTTCGCCTTCCGTGCCCTTCCTGCGGCAATACGGCAGGCGGTACGTCCGCAGCAAACGAGACGGGCAGACTCCCCCTTCCGTGCCTTTGCAACGTCTCTTGCGGGGACCATCGGCGTGGGGAACATGACGGGAGTGGCGGTCGCCATTGCTTTGGGCGGGGCGGGGGCGGTATTCTGGATGTGGATCTCCGCATTTCTGTGCATGACGGTGAAGTATTTTGAGATCTACCTCGCCTTAAATCATCAGCCCGAAGGGGAGTCCACCTACGGCTTCGGTCCCATGGAGTATCTGAAAAAAGCCACCGAAAGCCGCGTTTTTCCCGCTCTGTTTGCGGGCTTCGGGATCTTATCCGCCTTCGGCATGGGAAGCCTGCTCCAGACCGGAGCCGCCCAGGAAAGCGCGCTCGTCACCTTCGGAATTCCGCCCGTAGCCTTGGGGACGGCGTTTTCTCTGTGCGTGGGGGTCGCTCTGTGGGGAGGGGTTCGACGGGTGACGGGGATCACGGAGAAGGTGATCCCCTGGCTGGGAGGTGCCTTTCTGATCACGGGAATGATCGTCATTATGCGAAACGGACAAAATCTCCTGCCCGCGCTGAAAAGCATTTTTACCCAAGCCTTCGCCCCGATGGCGGCGGCGGGCGGGGCTGCGGGACAGGGGGTTGCGGCGGCGTTTCGGCACGGGGTGGGCAACGGGCTATTTTCTCACGAGGCGGGCTTGGGGAGCGCGGGACTTGCCCACGGTACCTGCAACGCATCCCCCGAGCGGCAGGGGTTATGGGGCATTTTCGAGGTTTTCGCGGACACAATTCTGACCTCGACGATCTCTGCTCTGATGCTTCTCACCACCGAAAAATCCACGGTTTCCGCCGCCGCGGCGACGGTGGGACCGTGGGGAGACATCATCCTTTCGATCTGCCTGATCCTG
>JAFPBP010000061.1 GCA_017424085.1 Clostridia bacterium | reverse complement strand
AGGGCTTCCCGCACGCAGGAATGCCGCACCGCCAAACGAAGCCGCAAGAATCAGAACACCTGCAAGAATCGTCTTCTTACGACCGAGCTTCGAAGAAAGAATGCCGATCGGCAGATAGGAAACGATCGCCGCCGCCTGTGCAATCAAAAGCGTCAAATTGTAGTCCAGATTGAGAACATCACCCGCATAGACCGAATACTTGCTCGTTACCGCGTTGTATCCCATATACCACAAGGCAACAGACGCAAGAATCAGGATCAGCGAAATCAATTCTTTTTTCTTAATATTGCGAGCGCCTGCACTTGTTTCCGCAGGCTCCTCATCCGAAAAGTCCGAATTGACCGCATCCGCCTCCGCAGACCAGCGGGGCTCCTTTACGGTGAAGATGAAAATCACAAGAGAAACCATCATGATCGCCGCAACCGCAACGAAGAACGGGAGATATGACATCAGGACATTCTCTGCCTTGCCCGTCCCAAAGATCATACCGAGAACCAGAACCAAGACTCCGCCAATACTTCCCATCAGGTTGATAATGGCATTTGCCTTGGAGCGCAGAGGCTTGGGCGTGACATCGGGCATCAAAGCAACCGCAGGAGAACGGAATATACCCATCGAAAGCAGGATTCCGAACAAGATCAGTACAAAGAATATAATGGGAACGGGAGATGCGACGGTCTTCTGCCAAGCATAACTTTGACGTGCGGGAACCACATACTCGTTATAGTCGGGATTGGCGTTTCCGTTTTCATCTGCCGAACGAATGCTTGCAAACTGCTCGCGGTCGAAGAGATCACGAAGCGTCTTCTTTTCACCGTTTACCAAATAGGTTATGCGATCCGATTCCGAATCATAAATCTCCTCAAGTGCTTCCCGATTGTCAATCTCGGAAACCGATTTCAGCTTGGAAAGCTGCATCTGATCGACAAACGACAGACTGACAAACAGCACCACCGCAAGAAGGGTTCCGATCACGATAAAGGGGGTACGGCGGCCGCGCTTCGATTTACACTTGTCGGAAAGCGATCCGAAAATCGGAAGAAGGAACACGGCAAGGAGATTATCGAGCGCCATGATCGCACCCGACCAGGTGTGAGAAAGTCCGAACTTATCGGTCAGAATTTTCGGAATAATATTGTCATAGGCTTGCCAAAAGGCAATGATCAGAAAAAACGCAAAGCCTACGAAAAGCGTTCTCTTATAATTCAATTTTGTTGTACTGAGTTTTTCCATATACATCTTCCCTTTCATTCAAATCAGCTCGGTTTCATCGGCTTACATTCCGAGAAGCCGTGCCGCCTTCAGGACCGCCATTTGCGTTTTCCCGTCAGGAATCTCATTGTTTTCCACCATTTTGATCAGATCCCGAAACGGAATCCGCACAGGCTCGAGGAATTCATCCTCATCCGTATGCTGTACGCCTTTTTCAAGATCGGTTGCAAGATAGACCCAGATCACCTCGTCAAGGATCGCAGGCGAGGAATGATATTCCCCGAGCGGGATCAGATTTTCACAGATCATCCCCGTTTCCTCCTCCAATTCGCGCTTTGCGGTCAGATAAGGATCCTCCGTGAAGGAATCACGTTTTCCTGCAGGAATCTCTAAAAGAAGTCGGTCAAAGGGATAGCGAAATTGCTTTACCAGAAGAGCGTCCCCCTCCTTTGTGATCGGCAACACTGCCGCTGCGCCGATGTGACGCACATATTCACGGATCGCTTCACTGT
>JAFPBP010000060.1 GCA_017424085.1 Clostridia bacterium | reverse complement strand
CATTTCACCGTAGAAATTCAGACGCTCCTCCCGTTCGTTTTGCGGCAACAGAGACAACCCTTCACGCAACCGCGTGAGAAATTCCTGCTTAGTCATTGCCGTCATCCCCTTTCGTAACAAATCGGTAAATGGAAACCATTTCGCTCCATTCGTCCTTAAAATCCGACAGGCGCCGAAGCCCCTCGTCGGTGATGTGATAATATTTCCGAAGTCTGCCCTCGTGCTCCGCGGTGCGGACGGTGAGCATATTTGCCGTTTCCAATCGCTTCAAAATAGTATATAACGTGGATTCGGACAGCTCAAGATACGGCTTCATATCCTTAATGATCTTATAGCCGTAGGAGTCCTCGTTTTTGATCGCCGCCAGCACGCAGACGTCCAAAAGACCTCGCTTTAATTGAATATCCACAGAATACCTCCCCTCACGCAATACATCATATCACGAAGTATTGATTTTGTCAAGGGTTTTTTCAAAAAAGTAACAAAAAAGGTCGCCGCGGAAACAGTACCGCAGCGACCTTTGCGATTTGAATTCGAAACAAAAAGGGATCAACCCTTATAAAGGGTCTGCCCGACGGCACGATGCCAGCCGTCCAGAAGAGAGGCGCGGGAAGCATCGTCCATGGCGGGGTTGAATTTCTGTGCCGAGCGGCGCATGGCGGAAATTTCCGCCTCGTCCTTCCAGAGTCCCACGCCCAAGCCCGCCATAAAGGCGGCACCCTGCGCGGTGGTCTCGGTGTTGGCGGGACGGTCCACGGGAGCCTGCAGAAGATCCGCCTGCAGCTGCAGAAGAACGTCGCTTCGGGAGGCGCCGCCGTCCACCTTGAGGACCGAGAAGGGCGTTCCCGTATCCTCCTGCATGGCGGTGAGCAGATCGTGGGTCTGATACGCAATGCTTTCCAGCGCGGCTCTGACGATGTTGGCGCGGGTGGTGCCTCGGGTCAAGCCCGTCATGCACCCACGGGCGTACATATCCCAATGGGGCGCACCCAAGCCCGTAAAGGCAGGAACGAAATAGACTCCGCCGTTATCGGCAGAGGCGGAGATGATGTCCGCTTCGGGGGCGGAGGTGATGATCTTCAGCTCGTCGCGGAGCCATTGCAGAACGGCACCGCCCACAAAAACGCTCCCCTCCAAAGCGTAGGTCACCCGATCGCCGCGGCTCCATGCCACGGTGGTAACCAGACCGTTCTTGGAGGCAACGGGACGGGAGCCCGTGTTCATCATCAAAAAGCAGCCCGTGCCGTAGGTATTCTTCGCATCCCCCTCGGCAAAGCAAGCCTGTCCGAAGAGGGCGGCATGCTGATCCCCCGCAATGCCCGTGACGGGGATCTGACACCCGAACAGCTCAACGCGGGTCTGCCCGAAATGGCTGATGGAGGGGTTGACCCGGGGAAGAATGGAGGCGGGGATGTTGAAGAGATTGAGAAGATCCTCATCCCAGCTCAACGTATGAATATTGAACAAAAGGGTGCGGGAGGCGTTGGTCACGTCGGTCACGTGCGCCCCCGTCAGCTTCCAGAGCAGGAAGGTATCCACCGTGCCGAACAGGATCTCCCCCCGAAGCGCCCGCTCGTAAACCCCGGGCACGTGATCGAAGATCCAGCGGATCTTAGTGGCGGAAAAATAGGCGTCGGGCTTCAGCCCCGTTTTCTCGGTGATCATGGAAGACACGGCGGGATCTGCGACCAGAGCGGCGCAGGCGTCGGCGGTGCGGCGGCATTGCCATACGATGGCGTTGAAGACTGGCTCTCCCGTATTTTTATCCCAAAGAATGGTGGTTTCCCGCTGATTGGTAATTCCGATGGCGGCGATTTCGGAGAAGTCGATCTCCGCATTGCGGACCGCCTGCTTCGCGGTTTCGTACTGGGTAAACCAGATCTGATCGGGATCGTGCTCCACCCAACCGGGCTGAGGAAAGATCTGAGGGAATTCCATTTGCGCGATGCCCTTCATGGTTCCGTCCTGATCAAAGACGATGCTT
>JAFPBP010000059.1 GCA_017424085.1 Clostridia bacterium | reverse complement strand
TGTAGGAAGAAGAAATAATTGAATTACAAAAAGCCGCTGCGGACATCGTCCGTAGCGGCTTTCTTTTGGCAAAAAAACCACCAGCAGTGCTGGTGGTACCAAAAAGCTTTAGCTATGGTGGACAAATGTATCCTCCTTTGGTATAATAAGATGGCCGCCAGCCAAAGACCTTAAAAACCAAAGGAGGAACCAAGTCGTGAAACTTGATGTAAGTAGTTTAGCACATACGAAATGGAATTGCAAGTACCATATTGTATTTGCGCCAAAATTTCGGAGAAAAGTCATCTATGGAAAGATAAAAGAGGACATAGGAAAGATGTTGAGAAAGCTCTGTGAATATAAAGGGATAGAGATTCTTGAAGCTGAAGCTTGTCCGGATCACATCCACATGTTGATAACGATTCCCCCGAAATATAGCGTATCTCAAATTATGGGGTACCTAAAGGGAAAAAGTAGCCTGATGATATATGAGAAGTATGCAAATTTGAAATATAAGTATGGGAATCGGCACTTCTGGTGTAGAGGCTATTACGTTGATACAGTAGGGAAAAATAAGAAAGCAATTGCAGAATACATACGAAATCAGTTGAAGGAAGATTATGAAGAGGATCAAATGAAACTGATTGAGTATGTAGACCCGTTTACGGGTAAGCCGGCAGAAGAGGGCAAAAAATAAAGCCCCTTAAGGGGCAGCCTGTGGAACAATCGCGGCTGGCGGTCGTTCGATGAGCCTATAGGCTCGGCAGGCAAAATGCCCCACGGGGGCTGCGTCATGCCACCGGCACGGCCGGTGGTCATGACTTGTTTACTGCGGAGCAAATTCCCATCGTATGCTGAAACATCCTTATGAGAACCACCCTTTGGTCTCCGTCTTTTTTTGTTATGCTTTTTTCGCCTGCAGCTTTCGGATGAGGGTCATAAGGGGCGGAATGAGGATCAACTGCAGGATAATTCCGGGGATGGCTTCGGTGACCCCACCCGCCCAGAAGGCGGCGAAGGAATATCCGTTGCCGAACACCCCCAGAAGGAGCCATTGCACAGCCCCCCGCACCAGCCGCCCGAGGATCATGGCGGAGAGGAGGCTTACGTAGGTGCTTCCGATGGTTTTTCGGGGGAACAATCGGTCTACGGCGCCGATGGAGGCTCCGTACGCCGCCAGCTCAAACGCCATGGAGACGGCGGAGGGGTAGAAGGTCGGCATCCCGAAGAGCATCGACCGCAGTAGCGGCGTGGTGAATCCCACGGCAAGGCCGTATTTCCAGCCGCAGACCAGCCCGCACAGAAGCACGGGCAGGTGCATGGGGAGAAGTAAGTTCCCGATTTCGGGGATCTGTCCCGTCAGAAAGGGTAAGACCAAGCCCAGGGCGAGAAACATTGCCGAAAGGGCGAGGGATCGGAGAGATGGTTTCATTGGGTTGCTCCTTGCTTGTAGGCATCCTGCGCCTGCTTGATGGCTTTTGCCGCCGTGTCAAAGGCGGTGCGGCAATCCTTCCAGCGACCGTCTGAGGTGGATGCGTTGTAAACTGCGACTAAGATCTTATGTCCGTAGGCGTTGGCGCCGCCCAGAAAGCATTGCCCTGCGGCTCCCGTATATCCCGTTTTGAATCCGAAGGTCCCCTCGTAATAGAAGGACGAGGAGGGGAGCAGTAGCTTGTTGGTGGTGGTGAATTCCACGGTTTGACCGCTTTGCAGCTTGTGCTTTACGTAGACCTTTTCCACCGTGCGCAGGATCTCGGGGCTTTCCGCCGCCGCCTGCCCGATCTTCGCCATGTCCGAGGCGGTGGTGAATTGGGTCTTGTTGGGGTATCCGTCGGGACAGGTGAAGTCGGATGCTTCGGCGCCCAGACTCCGCGCCTTATCGTTCATCTTTTCCAAAAAGAGCGCAACCGCATCCACGTCCTTGATCTGAGGATCTCGTCCGAGGATCCGCCCAACGTGGGCGGCGATCACGTACGCCGCATCGTTCCCCGAGGGGATCAGAAGGGCGTCGAGGATCTGCTCCACGGTGAGGGTGTACCCCTTCTTCAGCCCCGCGGTGGAGGAGTTTTTCCCGACCAGAGAAAGCTCGCTCCCTACGGTGAACAGAGTATCCTCGTTCACGTAGTCCAGCATGGTCAATGCGGTCAGCAGCTTAACGGTGGATGCTGCCGTGATCTTTGCGTCGGAATCCTTTTCGAAGAGAATGGTGCCCGTGGTCAGGTCCATGACCACCACGTGCTTTGCCGCGTATTTCGTTGAGGCGAACAGGGGCTGTGCCAGCTGTCGCAGGACCTCCGTGTCCACGTCGTAGGTGGGGGGCGGGGGCGTCACGTCGGTGGAGACGTCGCTTCCCGTTCCCGTATCCGTGGAGGTTGCGGGGAGGTCCGTTTTGTCCGATGCTCCGGAGGAGGGGTCGGATAAAACGTCGGTCACGTCGGTGCTTCCGTCGGGCGGGAGAGGCTCTTCGGGGATGTATCTCTGCAATACCAGAAGAGCGGAAAGGACGAGGAGAAACGCCGTGACCAACAGGGAAAAGCGCAGGATCGCGCTCTTGGATTGCTTTTTCATGATGATTCCCCGTGTCTGTTTTCGTATCTGTTTCTTCAGTATATCATATTTTTTGCCAAAATGCAAGGGGGCAAAGCGAAGAAAATGAAGAAAAATCGTCAAGTTTTCGGAATCTTCTCAAACCCTCTTGCATTTCTCTTCATTTTATGGTATACTGTATAAAAACCTCCCCCAATTCGGGGAGACGAAATCGTAACGAGGAGAATTGTACGCATGAAGACCGAACTCATGGCACAGGAAATGCGAAAGCTGATCCTGACCTCTTTGTATCACGCAAAAAGCGGACACCCCGGCGGATCTCTGTCCTGCACGGACATTCTGGCGGTGTTGTACAACGAAGAAATGAACGTGGATCCCGCCGATCCCAAAAAGGCGGATCGGGACCGCTTCGTTCTGTCCAAGGGGCACGCTGCTCCCGCCCTCTACGCGGCGCTGGCGCTGAAGGGATATTTCCCCGTGGAGGACTGCAACAGCCTTCGTAAAATTTCCAGCCATCTGGAAGGGCATCCCAGCATGAAGTCCACCCCCGGCGTGGATATTTCCACCGGCTCTCTGGGGCAGGGGATTTCCGCCGCCTGCGGCATGGCTCTCTCCGCAAAGCTGCACGGTCAGTCCTATCGGGTCTATTCGGTCCTGGGCGACGGTGAGATCGAGGAGGGGCAGGTCTGGGAGGCGATGATGTTCGCCGCTCATTACAAGCTGGATAACCTTTGCGTTTTCGTTGACCTGAACGGGCTTCAGATCGACGGCGCCACCTGCGAGGTCATGGGCTCCGATCCCGTCCCCGATAAGATGCGCGCCTTCGGCTTCGAGGTGGTTGAGATCGACGGTCATGACTATGACGCCATTCGTGCCGCTCTGAAGACCGCCCGCGAGACGGTGGGCAAGCCCACCTGCGTGGTTGCCCGCACCGTGAAGGGCAAGGGCGTTTCCTACATGGAAAATCAAGTAGATTGGCACGGCGCCGCCCCCAAGCAGGCGGACTATGAAATCGCAATGAAGGAGTTGGAACAACATGGCTGAATTGAAAGCAACCCGTGATGCTTACGGCGAAGGTCTGGCTGAGCTTGCGGAGCGTTATCCCGATTTTTACGTGCTGGACGCAGACCTTGCCAAAGCCACCAAGACCATTACCTTTAAGAAAAAATGCCCCGACCGCTTCATCGATTGCGGAATTGCCGAGGGCAATATGATCGGCGTTGCCGCGGGTCTTGCCTCCTGCGGAAATACCGTTTTCGCCTCTTCCTTTGCCATGTTTGCCGCAGGACGCGCCTTTGAGCAGATCCGCAACAGCGTGGCGTATCCTCATCTGAACGTGAAGATCGTGGGGACTCACGCGGGTCTGACCGTAGGTGAGGATGGGGCGACCCATCAGTGCCTGGAGGATCTTGCTCTCATGCGCTCCATCCCCGGCATGGTCGTCATCAACCCCTCCGACGCGACTCAGATGAAGGCGGTGCTCCGCTTTGCCATGGAGTACGACGGACCCATGTATATTCGCGGCGGACGCCTCGCCGTTCCCGTGGTCTATCCTGAGGACAGCATTTCCTACACCCTCGGTCAGTCCTACCGCATTGCGGAGGGCTCCGATCTGACCCTCATGTTCTGCGGTCAT
This sequence comes from Clostridia bacterium, assembly GCA_017424085.1. GTDB lineage: Bacteria > Bacillota > Clostridia > Oscillospirales > UBA644 > RGIG995. The sequence continues at coordinate 60 of JAFPBP010000059.1, read as the reverse complement.
TTCCACGAGCTGACCGCCGCCGTGCGCGAGCGTCTGGCAGAGTTGGGAATTTCTTGTCGT
>JAFPBP010000058.1 GCA_017424085.1 Clostridia bacterium | reverse complement strand
TTTTATCCAAGCCGCAGGCTTGGCATATCATCACCGCGCGAAGCGTGGTGCATATCATCAGCCCCTTTGGGGCTGTATCTCATCACGCTTTAGCGTGCATCTATCTGCGGCTTGATGATATACAACACTTCGTGTTGGTGACATGCAATTCCTGCGGAATTGATGATATCCACGGCTATGCCGTGATTTTGCGTTTGAGTTCGAAACCTTATTACAAAACGCAAAAATATCTTTTTCGCAGCCCATAAACCGAAAGACCGACAAGCTTCGACTTGTCGGTCTTTTAACTAAATCCGGGATCTACGAATGAGGAAATTCGAGGGAGCGATCCGAGGGTGCGGCGTTAAACATTTTTTTGTACTGCTTGTAAAAGCCGGAATAATCGTTAAAGCCGCATTCCAAAGCCGCAACCGTAGGCAATTCTCCCGCAGATATTTTGTGATACGCTTGGATGAGTCGCTTTTTGACAATAAACTTGTGAAGGGGGATGTTCATTTCCCTCTTAAAGATATGTGACAAGGCAGAGGGAGAAAGCATACATTGATTGGAGATCTCCTCAACGGTAATCTTGCGGTTCAAATTGCGGTTGATATAAGAAATCGCCTGCTTGACAACCTCATTGCGAGGGCGCTCGGACACGTAAATCTCTCGGTTTTCGGAAATCTTTTGCAACAGCAGCACCAGAACCGCCCCCAAAAGAAGAGCCGCGTTTTCGTCCTCTGCCCTGCGGATCAACTGCTCAAACAGAGAACCGATCTCCCGATCCGACGGCAACACGACCACGTTTCCCAAGCTCTTCTCGGTAAACACGCCTTGAGCAAAGGTATCATCAAACTGAACGATACAACGGAGATAATTCTCCCGATCCCCGCGGATGATTACCTGATGATAGGTCTCCTTCGGGATCACCAGAAGCATCTCGGGCTCCAGATCGATATGAAACTCTTCGGTGATAAATTCCGCGTCTCCCTCCATAAAATAAATGATTTCGTGGTAGCCGTGAAATTCCTTTCCCTCTTCCACGCTTCTGCCGCGGGCGTGCTTAAAGATCATACCCTCGGCGTTCACGTATTGTGCAAACAGTTCCCTCATTTCATCACCCCGATATATAGTACCATAATTTTGCAGAAAAGTCAATATAAAATGCAGAAAAAACAATTTACATTGATAAAATTAAGTATTATAATGAAAGAAAGACCTTCCCGAGAGGAGCTTTCACACATGAAAAGTCATATTGTCTCCGCAATTGAAACCCATAAGATCATCGCAATTCTACGCGGGATCCCGGCTGAAAAGCTGATTCAGACCGCAGAAGCGCTGATTCGGGGTGGCATCCGTCTTTTGGAGATCACATACGATGCCTCCGCAAAAATCTCCGATGAAGAAACCGCAAACAGCATCCGCACCCTTGCAGATCATTTTAAGGGCAAGCTGCTTATAGGCGCGGGCACCGTCATGACCACAGAGCAGGTTCGCCTTACCGCAGAATCCGGGGGATGTTTTATCATTTCCCCAAACACCGACCGAGAGATCATCAAGGCCTGCAATGATTTCGGATTGGTTTCCATTCCGGGAGCCCTCACCCCATCGGAAATCGCAGACGCTCATAAAGCGGGGGCGGATTTTGTCAAGCTGTTTCCCGTAACCACCATGGGCCCCGCATACGTCAAGGCGATAAAGGCACCCCTCTCTCACGTAAAGCTGTTGGCTGTGGGGGGAATCAATCAGGAAAACATGACGGAATATCTTTCTGCCGGAGTATGCGGGTTCGGAATCGGTTCCGACATCACGGACAAAACCTTGATCCGAAACAACGATTGGGACGCGATTGCCCAAAAAGCAAAGGCATACGCGGAGGTGATCCGAAATGGCTGAATACATTACGATTGACAGCGGAACGACCAATACTCGGATCTCACTCATGAGCGAGGGAAAACAAATCCGCACCCTCACATTCCCCGTAGGGGCAACCAAGGACATCGAAGACAAAACGCTGCTTGCAAAAACGCTGAAGCAAGGAATTGCGGATCTTCTGAAGGAAACCCGCCGCACCGAGAAGGATATCCGCTGCATTTTGGCGTGCGGGATGATCACCAGCGAATTCGGTTTCGTTGAGCTTCCCCACATTCAGATACCCGCAGGCATGCGAGAACTGAGCGAAGCTAAGGAGGAGCGTCGAATCGAAGAGATCACAAGCATTCCCTTCGTTTTTTTCCGAGGAGTCAAAACGCTCTGCACCGACGTTGCAAACGCAGACATGATGCGGGGCGAGGAATGCGAATTGATGGGAATCTTTCAGGGCGAGGGGACTTACGTGCTTTCGGGCTCCCACACCAAAATCGTCCGCATGGATAATCTTGGGCGGATCGTGGATTTCCGTACCATGCTCACAGGAGAAATGATTTCCGCCATCGCAAACAACACCATTCTAAAGGATTCCGTGGAATTGAGGGAGATCTCTCCAAATCGGGAATGGCTGAACGAGGGATTCGGATATGCCTCCGCTCACGGAATCAACGAGGCGCTTTTCAAGGTTCGCGTGCTGAAAAACCTATTCAAGAAATCGCCCGAAGAGGTTTATAACTTCTATCTTGGAGTCCTTCTTTCCGAAGAAATAAGCTGCATCCTCAGCCGGAAGCCCGATCGAATCGTTCTTGGAGGAGCAAAAGCACTCAAGCAAGCACTTGCAGTTCTTCTTTCAGAACGGGATGAGAGCAACGTCACGGTTCTGACGGACGAGCAGGTGAAGCAATCGCTGTCCATCGGAATGATCAAGCTGTACGAAATGAAAAAAAATTGAGAAAAGAGGAAATTGCTATGAAAATCAGTTCTGTTAACACATATTTTGTCCGTCCGCGCTGGGGATTCGTGGAAATTGAAACCGACAACGGCTTGGTCGGTTGGGGTGAGGCGGTATTGGAAGGTCACGCAAAAGCAGTACTTGCTTGCGTACAGGAAATGAAGGATTATCTGATCGGACGGGACCCCTCTGAAATTGAAGGAATCTGGTCCACGATTTACCGCGCAGGCTTTTATCGGGGAGGCGGCGTTCTGATGAGCGCCATTGCAGGCATCGATCAGGCGCTTTGGGACATCAAGGGAAAATACTTCTCCGCTCCCGTCTATGAATTGATGGGAGGAAAATGCCGCAACAAGATGAAGGTATATTCCTGGATCGGAGGGGACCGTCCCTCGGATGTGGGAAACGCTGCATTGGAAAAGAAAAAAGAAGGGTTCCGTGCAATTAAAATGAATGCAACGGAAGAGCTTCAGATGATTGATTCCTATGACAAAATCGATGCCGTTCTGGAACGGGTAGCGGCAATTCGGGAGGCTTGCGGAAAGAGCTTTGGAATCGCCGTGGATTTCCACGGACGCGTTCACAAGCCCATGGCAAAGGTTTTGGCAAAAAAGCTGGAGGAATTCGATCCGATGTTCATCGAAGAGCCGGTTCTTTGCGAGAACATGGAGGTCTTCAAGGAAATCGCCGCATGTTGCAATATTCCCATTGCCACAGGGGAACGGCTGTTCTCTCGTTGGGATTTCAAGAGACTTCTGACGGCGGGCGGCGTTGATATCATACAACCCGACCTTTCCCATGCAGGCGGCATCACAGAGGTCAAAAAGATCGCCTCGTTGGCAGAAGGATACGACGTGGCGCTGGCGCCCCATTGCCCCTTGGGACCCATTGCACTCGCAGCCTGTCTCAACGTGGATGCAACCTGCTACAACGCAGTCATTCAGGAGCAGAGCATCGGAATTCACTACAACGTAGGGAAAAGCGTACTGGATTACGTGAAAAACCAAGAGGATTTCCGTTTTACCGACGGATTCGTGCAGTTGCCCCGTCTTCCCGGACTGGGGGTAGAGGTCAACAAGGAATTGGTTCTGGAAGAAAACAAAACGCCCCACAACTGGAAAAACCCCGTCTGGCATCACGAAGACGGCTCTGTTGCGGAATGGTAAAAAAGATGCGGCTCTTGTCTGATAAGAGACAAGTCTGAGCGCAAAGGATAAGAAATCACTCCCACCTCATACTAAAAAACGCCCCGACGGATCCTTCATGGATCGGTCGGGGCATTCCTTCATATTTCATCCGTTTCGAGGTTCGTCTTTAAGCGCTTTCAAATTGCTCAATCACCGATCAAGCGTTTTTTGACGTTGCCGCGGGGCGGTATTTTTTCAGCCAGCGTCCGCTGAAATAGCGGATGAGGAAGAAAATCGTACGGCAGATCCAGTCCACGTACATGGCGACCCAGACCCCCATAACGCCCATGCCGAGTCCGGGGAAGGACCAGCCGAAGATTGATACCGTTTCTTGTGCGAAAACGTACGCCAACGCCACGCGGAAGCACCACATGGACGAAACCGACAGGATCATGGTGAAGCGGACGTCGCTGGCGGCGCGCAGGGCGTTGGGAAGGGTGAAGGCAACGGGCCACATCACCGCCGCAGAGACGGCGTGGCTCAGAATCAGAGCGTGGGCAAGCTCTGCCCCTTCCTCCGAAAGATTGTAAAGCCCGATGACCGGCTCTGCCACGAGGAAGGTAAGAAGCACCACTCCCCACAGGCAAAGATAGGTCGTGCCCACGAGGATGCGGGAATACTTCTTCGCCTGCTCCTGCTCGCCCGCACCGATGCACCGCCCTACCACGGCAATGACCACCAATCCGATGGCTTGCCCCGGCATATACTGGAAGGTTGCCATGGTGTGCCCCACGGCGTTGGCGGCGATGGCAGCAGTTCCCATGGCGGAGATCAGGCTTTGGGTCAACAGCTTGCCCAGCTGGAACATGCTGTTTTCCACTCCGTTGGGAATACCGATGCGGAGAATATTGCGGATGACGGCGCCGTCGGGGCGATATTGGAGCATATGCTCCACGTAAACGGTGTTTTTCTTATTATGCAAAAGGTAGAGCATGATAAAAGAGCAGACTATGCGGGCAAACAGGGTGGCGATGGCGGCCCCCATAGCCCCCATATGAAAGCCGTAAATGAGGGTAGCGTTTCCCGCAACGTTGATCAGGTTCATCACGATGGAAACGATCATGGTCAGGGACGAATTCCCCATGACGCGGAAGAGCGCCGAGCAGGAATCGTACAGAGCGAGGAAGGGGAAGGACAGCGCCATGAAGAAGAAATAATCCTGCGCAGAAGACATAACGTCGGGCTCCACGTCCCCGAACAGAAGATTCAGCAGAGGAACTCGGAAGATCAGCACCAAGCTTGTGATCAACAACGCTACCGCAGTTGCCACGTAGATCAGTTGCTTTGCGGAAGAACGAACCAGATTCAGGTCTCCCCTGCCAAGAAATTGGGAAACCACGATGGACCCTCCCGACACCAACGCCGCAAAGACGTTGATCAGAAGGATATCCAAAGAATTGACCAACGATACCCCCGAAACCGCCGCCTCCCCTGCGCTTGAGACCATCATGGTATCGATCATACCG
>JAFPBP010000057.1 GCA_017424085.1 Clostridia bacterium | reverse complement strand
AGGCAAAGCCTTGATCAAAGGCGAGAAACAAGGAAGCCTGCGAGGGATGTTCGTACTCAGTGATCGCCTGCAAGAAACGCTCCTCGGTTTTGAAAACGCATCCGTCGCGATGATATTTTCTCTCGTATTCGGCATATAATTCCGAGGCGGAACGGGGAATCGGAATTACGGGAGCCGCAGAGCAGTCAACGGGATAAAGGCGCTCGGAGCAATAAAATGCGGGACGGAAGCCGAAAGCCGCATAAAAGGAATATAACGATTCGTTCACGGGAATCACGCAGATTCCGTCGCATTCCCCGCGCACAAGCTCAATGGCACGGCGAAGGAGACGGGTCATATATCCCTTGCCGCGGGACTGAGGATCGGTAGCAACGCAGCTGAGCAAGCGGATGGGATAATCCCGACCCTGCAGGCAAAGGCGATACTCGGGCAAGAAAACGGCACACAAAAGCCGTCCGTCCTCGGTCAGAGCGAATACGTCGGAGGGGCGAAGGTAGCCCGCATCGTACATGGCGGAAATAAATTCGGGCGAATCTCCGAAGGCGGCGCCCCACAGATCGTTGAGGGCGTAGCGGTCATCGTATCCGCGAATCAAGGCTTGTGCCATGAAAAAACTCCTAATCAAAGAAGATGAGAGATCTTGGAAAAGATCTCTTGGGAAATTTCCTCGCGGGAACGCATGGTGCCGTCACCATTGAGGCAACGGATCTTTTGGAACCCCAGGTTGTCACAGCAATACATGCCCATTTCGTAGCAACGCAAAAGGTAATCCCGATTGCGCTCGTGGATATCCTTTTTCGATTCGTCCCCCTCGTAGCGGGAGGTCATGAGCCCGTCGGTGATCTGCGGAGGCACGTCCAGATAGAACACTCCGTCGGGGCGGGGGATTCCCATTTTATCGTATTCCAGATCATAGAGCCAATCAATGTATTCCTTCCGCTGATCGACGGGAAGCTTGACGCATTGATGGATCAGATTGGAGGAAACGTAGCGATCGGACAGGATCACGGATCCCTGCTCGTAGGCGCTTCCCCAAACGGTTTTATAATAGGCGAACCGGTCTACGGCGAAAAAGGAGGAGGCGGCATAGGCGTTGACCGAATCCGCATCGGAGCCGTACGCCCCCGCAAGATACTGCTCCACGGGAGCACAGGCGGGAGAGCCGTAATTGGGGAGCTTGATCTGCAGAACGGAGTGCCCCTCCGCCTCCAGACGCTGACGCAAAAGCGCAACCTGGGTGGTCTTCCCCGAGCCGTCAATTCCTTCGATGATAAACAGGCGCCGCAAAACAATCGCTTCCTTCTCTACTAAATATAATTTATTATAACATACTCCGCGCGAAAGCACAATAGAAAAGGGAAAAATGATACAATTTTTTCACCATTCGTCCAAGCCCGAGCGCTTCAAGGCACCGAAGACGCGCTTTCGCAAGCCCGGATAACGATGCTCCAACTCCCGCATCAGATCCTTCATCTCCTGCCGCTGAGTTTCCCCGTTTGCGGGGCAGGGATTTTCGATGACGGGAATCTGCTCAGAGCGGCAAAACCCCTTGGCATCCTTTTCCTGCACGTAGATCATGGGGCGGATCACGGTCACCTCGGTGCGGTCCAGATAGGTGACGGGCTGAAAGCATCCCAACCGTCCACCGTGGATCAGATTGAGCCAAAAGGTCTCTAAAACGTCGTCATAATGATGCCCTAATGCAACTTTATTACAACCGAGCTCCACCGCCGTGCGATTCAATGCACCCCGTCGCATGACAGCACAAAGAGCGCAAGGATTGGGTTCTTTTCGGACCTCAAAAATCAACTTGGAAATATCGGTTTGCTTGCGGACGCATTCAATGCCCGCAGCGCGGATCTTTTCCTCGAGAGGGGTATAATCCATGCCCGTGCCCATATCGATGATCACAGCGACGATGGTAAATTTCTTGGGATAGAAATGAGACAATTGATGAAGCGCAAACAACAACGCGCCCGAATCCTTCCCGCCCGAAACGCCGACGGCAATTTTATCCCCATCCGAAATCATATCGTATTCCTGCACCGCCCTGCGGATGGGTCCCACAACCTTACTCAAAGCAAAAAACCTCCGTGGATAACAAAACGGAGACCGCAAGGGTCTCCGTTCAGATTGACATTAAAGAGCTGCCTTCGCCTTTTCAACCAGGGAAGTGAATGCAGCGGGATCGGAAACGGCAAGCTCAGCCAGGACCTTACGGTTCAGGGTGATGTTAGCCTTCTTCAGACCGTTGATGAAGCGGGAATAGTTGATGCCGTTCTGCGCGCAAGCGGCGGAGATACGGGTGATCCAAAGAGAACGGAAATCTCTCTTCTTCAGCTTTCTGCCTACGTATGCATAGGTCAGAGACTTCATGACCGCTTCGTTGGCAGTGCGGAACTGCTTGGATTTCGCTCCGAAGTAACCCTTCGCAAGCTTCAGAATCTTCTTACGTCTTTTGCGCGTCATCATTGCGCCTTTTACTCTAGCCATGTCTTATCTCTCCTCCTTTATGCGTAGGGAATCAACTTTTTGATGGTGGGTGCGTTGGCTTCGCTGGCATAGCCTGCCTTGCGGAGACCTCTCTTATACTTCGTGCTGTGTCTGGTCAGGATGTGTCTTCTGTTTGCGCGGTTCATCTTAACCTTGCCGCCCTTGGTAACGCTGAAGCGCTTGGCAGCACCCTTGTGGCTTTTCAACTTAGGCATGATACATTCTCCTTTATTTAAGTGTTTTGATTTACGATTTGAACGGTAGACCCTAACGCAACCGCTTACTTGGCAGGCTTCGGAGCCAAGATCATGATCATATTCCGACCTTCCAGCTTTGCGGGCTTTTCAACGATGCCGAATTCGGAGCAAGCCTCTGCGAAACGGTCCATAACCTCTTGACCGAGCTCGGGATGCTGAATTTCACGGCTGCGGAAACGGAGCGCGACCTTGACCTTGTCGCCGCCGGTCAGAAACCGCTTTGCATGATTCTGCTTGGTTTCCATGTCATGCTGCTCGATGCGGACGCTGAGCTGCACTTCCTTGATGGCTACGATGCGCTGATTCTTGCGGGCTTCCTTTTCACGCTTTGCCTGCTCGAAGCAGAACTTGCTGTAGTCCATGATCTTGCACACGGGGGGAACCGCCTGGGGAGAGATCTTAACCAGATCAAGACCCTTTTCATAAGCGATCTTCTGTGCGTCACGAGCGGACTGAATACCCAGCTGAGAACCGTCGGAATCGATCAAACGGACCTGAGCGTCTCTGATTTCCTCGTTGAGTTGAAATTTCTTTGCGCTGATGGGGATACACCTCCAAATATAAAAAGAAAAAATCGACAGAGCAAATTTCGTCCGTCGATCGCATATCCCTTGTGGGATGATTCCGATATTGACCACAACGCGCCTTTGCGGTTGGGTGAGACGAAGTCTGCTTCATTGTGCCTGAATATTATACTACATTTCAGAGGATTTGTCAAGCCCTTTTTGTTTCAAAAGTTCGACAAATTTATCGGAAGGCTGAAAAATCAGGAAGAAATTGCCCTCCTTCGGGGGAAAAGTCAAAACATATGCCGAAGAAAGATCGGAAACGCCGTAGCAATAGGAGCGGATGTTTTTCTTATGCTCCCACAAAAGATCGGAGGCTTCGCTGACGGGGATCAATTTGGTGGTCTCCCCCAGAGAATGCTCGAAAACCGTGTTTTCCCGTCCGCCGGAGCGGGAGCGGATCCGCAGGACGGTTCCGACCAGAGAGTATTTCCATTGCACGGCGTAACGGCGGGTGAAGAAGAGAACCAGAAAACAGATCCCACCGAGGATCAGAAGCTCGTAGATCGCCTTGACGTAAGGAAATCCGAAGAGCCCCTCGTCGCCCAGCCAGCTGGGCAGGGATAAAAGCACGAAGCCTGCAACGACAATCAGAAACCCATCCCGAAAGGCACCCTTACGGGCAGGGGCAAATTCTTCATACATGGCAAAGATCCTTTCAGCGTTGGTTGATCACGGTAATCGTTTCGGGGTAAGTACAAATGCTGGAATAAATGGAATCGGGATTCCCCGAAACGTCCACGGTCCCCACCGTCATAGAGAAGATGGCGGAATTGTAAGACGGAAGCGCATTTCCGTGAAGATCAAGATAGTTCAGACGAGGCAGATCGGGGATGACCACGTTCTGAAGTCCGTTCTTCTCCACGGAAAGGAAGGTCAGTGATTCAAGAGAGGAAATCCCCGAAAGATCCGAAAGGTCGCAGTCCGAAAGCGTCAGAGAGATCAACTGCGGCAGCCCCGCAAGGACGGGCTCCGACAACGATCCGCCGATCACGGTAAGATGGGTCAACGCAGGAAGATCGGTAATTCCGGAAAGATCCTTCAACGCAGAGCATCCGTCAAAGGTAAGGCTTTCCAGAGTCGTCAACCCGTTCAGCACGGGAGCCTTCACCGATGCCGTGGAGCAAACCTTGAGGTTCTTCAAATTCGGCAGAGCGGAAATCACGGAAAGCTCAGTTTCATCTGCAGCATACAGAGACACGTCGGTAAGGGTCGTCAGCTTCACGAGAGATTCCTCTTTGACCCCAGACATATGAATCGCGATCGATTCCAGACACGGCATATTCTCAAGGAGATCCACGGAGCAAGTAAACTTCTCTGTCATGGTTAACGAACGCAGGCTTGGTAATGCAAAGGAAATGTTTCCGCGGAATGTGGCGGAAATATTCGCCTCAAGAGAAGTGAGATCGGGAAGATCCAAGAAGAGCTTGGTGATGGGATTATCCGAAAGAACCAGCGTCTTCAATCCGGGAAGCGTCAGTCGGAAGGTTTTGAAGGCGCATCCGGAGCAATCCAAGGTATTCAGCGTACCGTCGGTAAAACCGGGGTCGAACGATGCAAGCTTGGGATTATCGGACAGGTCCAGTTCAATCAGACTGTGAGGGCCGTCGTTGAGAAGCTTCACGGAGGTAAGGTTGTTTCCGGAAAGATCCAGAATACAAACCAGCGCAAGGTTAGAGCGCATGACGAATTCCTTGCTCAGACTGTTTTCGGACAAATCCAAGGAATAGATCTGATAAGCGACCGAAGCATCGGCGGGAATCGCCTTGATCTTATTATGGGACAGATCGATCTCTGTAGCGGACGTAACGCCCGCAAGCCAGGAGATCTCCGTAATTCCGCACCCTGAGCAGGACAGAAGATCCAACGGCGCCAAGCCCGTCAGACAAGACGGATCGGAGATCTGAACCCCGTCCAAAAGAAGGGTGGACAAAGATTCCATCGCACGAAGGAACGTCAGATCGGGAACAAAAGAATCCGTGAAGTTCAGAAGCATCAGGTTTTTACAAGAGGCAAGATCGGAGGCATCGGTGATCGAGGCACGGGATGCGATAAAGGATTCCAGCTTGGGGAAAAGGGATCCGACCCCGTTCAAAGAGACAATGGTAGCCCCCGAAACGTTCAGATACGTAAGATTCGGCAAGGAAGGGAGACGGTACACAGACAAGGAAACCTCATCGCAGGATACGTCAAGATACTTCAGCGGCATCTTTCCGAGAACCGAAAGAGACGCAGGCTCAACAGTACCGTTGGACGCCAGCGGAACACCACACACGGGATTCCCTGCCAGAGACAGAATTTCAAGCTTTTTGAGATAAATAAATCCGTCCAAGGTTTTGAGAGCGTTGCCGTCCATGCGAAGAGAGGTCAGATTCGGGAAATAACGGAGATCGTAAGCAACGCGGATCCTGGTATCGACGCCTTCTCTGTACGTGCAATCCAATTCCGTAAGAGCAAAGCATTCCCGCACGGTCACAGGGTCCGAAGAACTCTTGTTGAGCGCCTCGCGGACGTGACGGGCAATGCCGCTGTCAATAAAGGCGACTGTCGAGGAAAGAATCGTCTCGCGCAATTCCTTCAAAACCGCAACAGCAGCGTCCACGTCCTTCTGAGAGACCGAGGAGGAGTCCCGTACGGCGGCATAGGCGTTCACAACCGTGGTTTGATCCAAGGTTTTGGGAATGGAATCCAACTCGTCCAGCAGGGCGATCAGCACGGATTTATCCACGTAATCGGGAGCGTGGTCGGGATCCAGCGGAGACAGCTCTCCGCAAGCGCAAAACAGGCAAAGACACAACACCGCCAAAAAAACGACACGAAGGGCTCTCATACGACACGCTCCTTTCACAAAACTGATGGAATATTATAGCATAAAATCGTTACGAAACTGCAAACTTTCCATAACCAACCTGTGGATTCTTTCAAAAAAACCTCGAAAAGCGTGAAAAAATTGCAAACAAAGCCCCCCGACGGCGAATCCCGTCGGGGGAATGCGGAAATTTACTTATAGACTCTCCCCTTTTTGCGGGTGCAGGTGCTCTCCTCGATAACCCGTTGCGCTTCCTCCATCAGATCCCGTCGGGAGCGGGAAGCCTCGGGATTAAGAATGAAGATTGCCTGACGGAATATTTTTCCGCCACGCGGGTTGTTGATGATGACCGCATTCTGAAACAAGCCTCGAATCATGGGCGATTCCCCTTTCGGATAAAACAGTATCATATCAACAGTTTTACCGCAAAAGGAAAAGTTATGCAAAAATCAGCCCAACCAATCGATTATGGATGCAGTTTCACGGAAGCAGGGATTTTTCAAGAAGTCATCCTCCCAATTACGGGAGCAAAGCATGGGGTGGCGGGAGCAATAGGAATGGCGCACGAAATCATGGCGCTGCGCCTCCTTTCCCCACAGGAACCAGATGGGATGCACCGTATCCTCCACGTAACGGATCAGATCGTCCATAACGGGGCGCCACAGCTCTGCGTGGGATCCGGGATACCCCGGCTTGCAGGTCAGGGCGGTATTCAGCAGAACGACACCGCTTTCCGCCCAATAGGAGAAGAGGCGATCGGGAGGCAGGAGGGAAAATTCTCCCGCATCCATCTGACGCAGGATCTCACCGTAGGAGGTCTCGTAGGGGTCTGCCCCCGTATAGGATGCGTGGAGCAGGCGGACGATATTCTTCAAGGACACCTGACGGTAGGGCTTATGCCAATCGGTCAGCCCGTTCACCTCAAACGCCAAGCCTGTTGCAGCCTGAGGCGCGGGATAGGGATCCTGCCCGAGAATAACCACCTTAACGGTGTCCACGGGGCAAGCGGCACGGAAAATCTTCTCGGGAGAAGGAGACGTATCGTCCCGAATCTCACGCATGATCTCCCCGATATCAGAGCGATTTCTCAGAAAATTCAGCAAAAAACCTCAGTTCCCTTCTTGACAGTTTCGCTTTTGTGCTATATAATAGAGTAATAGCGACGTCTTCCCTATTATTTTACCATATTTTTCAGAAAAAAGCAAGTACTTTGGGAGTAAATAAAAAATGATTTCACTTCAGACGCGCCTTGCGGCTCAGCAGGCAGAGGAACAGATTGCGGAACAACTGCAGATCATTGATAAAATCGCCGAGAAAAATACCGAAAAGGTCATGCAGGCATTCTGGGACCATCGGGTCTCCCAGGAAATGCTCTACGGGACCACGGGCTACGGACACGACGACAAGGCGCGGGACACCCTCGACGCCATGTGGGCGCAGATCTTCGGCACCGAGGACGCTCTGGTGCGCCATAATTTTTCTTCGGGCACAAACACGCTGGCAACGGCGCTCTTTGCGGTCCTTCGCCCCGGGGATACCATGCTGGCGGTGACGGGGGCGCCCTACGATACCCTGCTGCAGACGGTGGGGCTTTCGGGAGAAGCGGGGAACGGATCTCTGGCGGACTTCGGTATTAAATACCGTCAGATCGATCTGAAGGCGGATTTTTCCCCCGATTACGAGGAGATCGACCGTGTGCTCACGGAGGACCCCTCGGTGAAAATGGTGTACATTCAGCGCTCTCGCGGATACACCACCCGCCCTGCCCTGACCGTGGCTACGATCGGAGAGATCGCAAAGATCGTGAACAAGCGCGCCGTGGTAATGGTGGATAACTGCTACGGCGAATTCACCGAAACCAAAGAACCCACCGACGTGGGTGCAGATCTGATCGCAGGCTCTCTGATCAAAAACGCAGGGGGCGGAATTGCCCTGACGGGAGGCTACATTGCGGGGCGAAAGGACCTGGTGGAAAAGGCGGCGTACCGTCTGACCGCCGTGGGCCTGGGCAAGGACTGTACTCCCTCTCTGGATCAGATGCGCCCCATGATGCAAGGACTGTTCTTTGCGCCTCACGTAACGGCGCAGGCACTGAAGACCGCCGTATTCGCCGCAAAAATGTTTGAAAATGCGGGGCTTGACACCTCCCCCGCCTCGGATGCGCTGAGAAGCGACATCGTTCAGACCGTTACCTTCCGTGATCCTCAGAAGCTGATCCGCTTCTGTCAGGGAATTCAGAAGGGTGCACCCATCGATTCCTACGTTTACCCCGAGCCCTACGCCGAGGACGGCTACGACGACGAGGTCATCATGGCGGCAGGCTCCTTTACGGCAGGCGCCTCCATTGAGATCTCGGCGGACGGTCCCATGCGGGAGCCCTACGTGGGTTACCTGCAGGGTGGCTTAACCTACCCAAGCGGGAAGCTGGCGGTGATGGTTGCGTACGAAGAAATGATGAAAGGATAAGAGCATGAGTCGGGAGTTTGCCGTAGTATACGATCGCGCCCGCGAGGCGATCCTCGGAGCATCTGCCCGCGCCGTTGCAAGGGAATTGGGCTGTTCTGCGGAATATACGGATGAATTGATCTTCCTGTCCGACCGTGAGATCGACTTCAGAAAATGCGTATTTTTCGACGCTGACGTGATCACGGGATTGCGCCTCGAAACTCTGAACGTAAGGCTCTGCAACAACGTGGGCTCGGCGGAGCTTTGTGCCGATCGACGGTGCGTGTTCCGCATGCTGGAGGGAGACGGCATCGTGCCGTCATGGATCCCCTCCCCTGCGACCGCACTTGAAGACAAAGAATTTCTCAGAGCCTACGCAACGCAGACAGCGGAGCGTTTGGGGCTTCCGCTGATTGCGATTCCCGCACAAACGGGATGGAGATCAAAGGCAACGAGAATCGATACCTTGGAGGATTTAATCTCGCTCTGTGCCGAGGACGCCTACGTATTTCTGCAAGGAGACTTGGATCTGTGCAAGACATACTCCCTCTACGTGGTAGACGGGGACGTAAAAGGAACGGTCACATTCGTAAAAGACGGAACCGCCGCGCAGATCACCCCGCCCTACGGGATGGAATCGACGGCTATAGATGCCTGCGCCCTGCTGGGGCTGGACTTCGGATGCGTCACCATGATCGAAGGGAGAAACCAAAAGCCTTTGGTCCTTGACGTCAACGCCTGCGCCCCCTTTGAGGCGTTCAACGATGCGTGCGGGATCTGCATTGAGAAAGCAATCGCAGAGACGGTGCGAAAGGAAAACAACATGATCTCGGACTTCCCCGGATTCGGATTCTGAGATAAAAAATCGGAGCTGCCGAAGGGCAACTCCGATTGATTTTTATTCGGTTACGTTGATCCAATAGGTGGTGGCGGTGGGAGCGGGAGCGCCGCTTTCGTCCACAAGATACGCCTGCGCCGTGAGGTACAAAGTTCCGTAAGCGTCGATGGTCAGAGTCTCGTTGACCAGAGAATATCCCTCCCCCAAAGCGCTCAGCAGATGCTCGCGGGCGGCCGTGATCCAGCTTTCCTGCAGATGATCGGCGATAAAATCAAAATAATGCAGATGCTTGGCGGAAATTTCGTAGATCTCCAGATCCCCTGTCAGAGAAATAGTAATGGTATCGTCGGTAGCAACGCCGCACAGGAATCGAGTGTAGGTAGTTTTGTATGCACCTGCAAAATTTTCCGACTCCACGTGAGCGTAGGTCTGCGCTGCAGAGACCCCGTAGAGTGCCACCAGAAGACGGTCAGCCCGTTCGCGCCCCTCCGCCTCGGTAAAATCATAACCGCGGGCGATGGTCAGAGGCGTGAAGGCAAGGATCTCTTGGGTGGACTGTCTCAGACGCAAAAAGAAGGAATCGGAAATATAGATCTCGGCAAAGCCGCACGCACTCAAGGTCTTGTTCGAATGCACCGAAAGAGGATTTTCATGAATTGCGTGAGGCAAAAACGTGTAGGTCTTCCCGTTCAGGTCCATAACGTAGGGGGAAGCTTCGGTAGCGGGGGTCTCGTTTCCGAACAGATCGGTAAACATCAGATCCTTATGGGGCTTAGCACCCTTGGGGACCTCACCGCGGGGAACCACGGTTCCGCCCGTGGAGGTATAATAATAAATGGAATATTCCTTCGCCGCCTGCGGTGCGGAATCGCCGCAGCCGACCAGAGCAACCGTCATAACAAGAAGCAACAGCA
Organism: Clostridia bacterium; assembly: GCA_017424085.1. Lineage (GTDB taxonomy): Bacteria > Bacillota > Clostridia > Oscillospirales > UBA644 > RGIG995. Next base: position 2,674 of record JAFPBP010000057.1, on the reverse strand, counting down.
AGGCAAAAAATCGTTTCATAAAAACTCCTTTGTCCCAAAGACATATTCAGGAAAACGATCGGAGGAGGATCTCTCCTCCCCCGATGCAGATCAAAGCTTACAGAGCGTTCAAGAAGCCCGCAAGGCGTTCTGCGAGCAGACGGTGCCCCGCATCGCTGGGGTGAAGTCCGTCGGGCATAAACTTTTCCTTGATGACGGGAACGGCAGGCTGCATTCCGCTGACCGCCCACAGATCAAGGACGGGCAGAGAATAGTATTCGGCAACCTCGCGAACCGCCTTCACGAAATCCCCAAGGGGATGCCCCAGAGGCATTTTCTTATCGCCGTCCCGCAGGATGTTGTTTTCGCTGAGGCGATGGAGGGGCGTGAGAATGACGATGGGCTTGCCGGGATATTTCTCAATCAGCTTTTCGCAGAGATTTTTCATAGCGCCGTAGAAGGTCGCCTCACCCACGTCCGAAAGGGTTCCGAGGGGAGCGTCACCGTGACCGAAGTCGTTGGTCCCGCCGAAAACAACGATACCGTCGGCGTTGGGGTCCATTTCGGGAACTCGGGTAACAAACCAGCGGTTGTCGATATTCGCATCCCGAATCACGTTGCGGGGAGCGATGCGGGTAGCGCTGATGCCGTAGTTATTGGCGGCAGCCAAGCCCAGGATCTCCTTGGTCTGATTGACGTAATTGTTTTCCTTGCAGGAAGCACCTACGCCCTGAGTGATGCTGTCACCGAGAAAATTGATTACTTTTCCATTCCATTCCATACGATTTTCCTCTTTTATACCAAAGGAGGCTTCGGGATTCCAAAGCCTCCTTGTGATTTTTGAAATAACTTACGCCTTGTTTGCGGAGCCGAACAGCTCGATCTTCTCGCGGACGGTTGCCTTGATGGCTTCCACGCCGGGAGCCAGAAGCTTACGGGGATCGAAGCCCTTGCCTTCCAGATCCTTGCCCGCTTCGATATACTTACGGGTAGCGTCGGCAAATGCAAGCTGGCATTCGGTGTTTACGTTGATCTTGGAAACGCCCAGATCGATCGCCTTCTTGATCTGCTCTGCGGGAATACCGGTACCGCCGTGGAGAACCAGAGGCATTTTGCCGGTCTTTTCCTGAACGGCAGCCAGAGTCTCGAAGGACAGACCGGCCCAGTTGGCGGGATATTTGCCGTGGATGTTACCGATACCTGCGGCAAGCATGGTCACGCCCAGATCGGCGATCATCTTGCATTCATCGGGATCAGCGCATTCACCTGCGCCCACAACGCCGTCTTCCTCACCGCCGATAGCACCGACCTCTGCTTCCAGAGAGATGCCCTTGGAATTGGTCAGGTTGACCAGCTCGGTGGTCTTCTGAATGTTTTCTTCGATGGGATAGTGAGAACCGTCGAACATAACCGAAGAGAAGCCCGCTTCGATGCAAGCGAGAGCACCTTCATAGGAGCCGTGGTCCAGATGGAGAGCCACGGGAACGGTGATGCCGAGATTTTCCAGCATGCCGTTGACCATGCCGACGATGGTCTTATAGCCGCACATATATTTGCCCGCACCTTCGGAAACACCGAGGATCACGGGGGAATTCATTTCCTGCGCGGTGAGCAGAATTGCCTTGGTCCATTCAAGGTTGTTGATGTTGAACTGACCGACGGCGTAATGGCCTTCTTTTGCTTTGGTAAGCATTTCTTTTGCAGAAACTAACATTTGTCTTCTACCTCCGAATTTTGGAATTCTACTTACTCTTAACATTATACACCAAAACAGCGAAGAATGCAAGAGGGTTTTTCGAAAAAAAGTGCAATTTTTTGTGTCTTGGCAAATTTTTCGAAAACGGACGGCGTATACACGGAAAGAGGGGCAGTCCGATCCGGCGGCACGTTTCCTGCGTCAACCGATAATTTCGCATTTTTGTTAAACAATTCTATTGACAAATCCTTGACAATATGGTAGAATATTGTCATAAAAATACACCCAAAAGGAGTTATTGAGTATGGAAAACAAAGTTTTGTTCGGCATCATGACCCTCATTTTCAACTGTGTAGGCGTTCCTCAGTTCATGAAGGGCGATATCGGTAAGGGTATCCTCCACATCGTTCTGACTTTCTGCACCTGTGGTGTCGGTGAGGTCGTTCTGTTCATCCTCGGTCTCATCGAAGGTATCAAGATCCTGAAGATGTCCGATGCTGAATACGGCGAAAAGTATCTGGGTAAGGCTCCCGCTGCCGTTGCAGAAGAGGCTCCCGCTGCTGAAGTCGCTGAATAATCAACGATAACAAAAGGAAATCGCAGAGGCTAAACCTCTGCGATTTTTTTATGCATTTTTTATTCAATAATATTGCTGGTAATGAAATCGACGCCGTATTCCGCCATTTTTTCGGCGACCTCAAGGGTATCCACGGTCCAGACGTTGACCTTATGACCGTCGGCGTGCACACGATCCAGCAATTCCTTGGTCAGGCTGCCGTGGTAGATATCCAGATCCAGATTGTACTCGTTCAGCTTGGCGCAAAGATCGTCGGCGTCAAACTCCTTGCTGATCAGATACTGAGCCGCCTGCTGAGGACGAACCTCACGGAGATTGACCAGATTCTGGAATCCGAAGGCGATGAAAACAGTGTTCTCCAGCCAACCGAGGGATTCGATGATATTGCACATTTCCGCCATATTTTCCACAGTAAAGTTGCT
>JAFPBP010000056.1 GCA_017424085.1 Clostridia bacterium | reverse complement strand
GTTCTTTTCGGTGCGAAGGTAGTCCAGCATGGCGGGGATCAGCGCCGACAAAAATGCCTTGTACTCGTCTCCGTCGGAGGGTGTGTCCCATCCGAAGATCTGCTTTTCTTCTCCGTCTGCCTTGGCGATCACCTTGGGACAGGCGGCTGCGCCCCATTGGGAATAGAGATGACTGATTTCCAGATATTGAATCCCCACCTTGTCGCACAGATCCACCCAGCGCCCCAGCTTGGAAAAATCAAAGGAATATTCGGTTCCGTTCCTGGTCACGTCCACCAGCTGGGTCGTGGGGCGCTCGCCTCCCACGTAGGTATCCAGCTCGGGCGTCAGAACGGGGGTCAGGATCATGTTCATTCCGTACCGACGGGCGTTGACCATAAAGCGTTCGATGATGCTCCAATGCTTTTCGTCAAAGGCCTCGGTCTCGTAGTAGTTCATCAGACAGTCGGTATAAAACCATTGGGTATAGATCAATTCCTGCTCGGGCAATTCCGCATTGATGATCTCAGCCTCGGCTTCGAGCACCACGGGCTGAAATTCGGGATGATCCCGCTTTGTGACCGTGAAGCGAATGGGGTAGACTCCCCCCTCAAATTCTCCGTTGGGCTCAAGCTCGATCCACATGGCACGCAGGGTATTGTCTGCGCAGAACCAATCGTTTTTCCAATCGAAGGGTTGGAGATAGTCGGGGAAGAGACCGGGGGTGGTGCGCTCGTAATATCCGTCGCAGTTGTTGTTGAAGATCGGCATGGTGGAGGGCACGTTACCCACGGTGTAGATCTTCATATGATCGACCAGGGGGGATTCCACCGTCAGCTTCAGAGATCTGCTTTGGCGGATCGGATCGGGATCGTCGTAACAGATCTGGAAGGAATACCGTTCGTTTTTCAGCAGGGAGATCTCACTCAAAATCGGCTTATCCGTGGTTGATTGATCGTAGAAGCACTTCTCAAGGGATGACGTAATTCTCATTCGCAGCATGATCTTACCTCCGTGGAGCTCCGTGATATCTCATTTTACCATATTTTCTGTCAAAAGGCAATGGAAAGAGAAGCTTGCCATATGGATTTTTCGCGCGTTTCTGTATTAATCTTATCATATTTCAGTCCAAAAAGCAAGGGGGGAACGGAATAGTCTCCAAAATGTTCACGATTTTGGCCCGTGAATGGAAACAAAAGGTTAATTTTCTGTGGAAAAAGTGAAATTTTTCCTTTTCCCCGTTGAAAACGTGAGAGAAATGTGATATTATATAATATCATATGTTTATCGGTTTTACTTGTTTCACGAAAGGAAAACATCATGCTTCGATTGACAAACGTTGTCAAAGAATACCCCGCAGGCGGCGATAAGGTTGCCGCGTTGCGCGGAGTTTCGGTGGAATTCCGAAAGAATGAATTCGTCGCCATCCTCGGACCCTCGGGATGCGGCAAGACTACGCTTCTGAACATCATCGGCGGATTAGACCAGTATACTGCGGGGGATCTGTCCATCAACGGCGTTTCCACCAAGGAATACAAGGACGCGGATTGGGATGCCTACCGCAATCATTCCATCGGCTTCGTCTTTCAGAGCTATAATCTGATTCCCCATCAGACCGTCCTTGCCAACGTGGAGATCGCTCTGTCCATTTCGGGCATTCCCAAGGCAAAGCGTCGCGCCATGGCTGTGGAGGCGCTGAAGAAGGTGGGGCTGGGCGATCAGCTGAAAAAGCGCCCCAATCAGATGTCGGGAGGACAGATGCAGCGGGTCGCCATCGCCCGTGCTCTGGTCAACGATCCCGAGATCCTGTTGGCAGACGAGCCCACAGGTGCGCTGGACTCCGAAACCAGCGTTCAGGTCATGGATCTTCTGAAGGAGATCGCCAAGGATCGTCTGGTCATTATGGTAACCCATAACCCCGAGCTTGCCGAGCGCTATGCCACCCGCACCGTTCGTCTTCTGGACGGTAAGATCATCGACGATACCGATCCCTATCAGGCGCCTGAAGCTCCCGTAGCGGCAAAGAAGAAGGAAAAACGCGCGAAAAAACCCTCCATGTCCTTCTTCACCGCTCTTTCCCTGTCTCTGAACAACCTTTTGACCAAGAAGGCGAGAACGCTTCTCACCTCCTTTGCGGGCTCCATCGGTATTATCGGCATCGCCTTGATCTACGCCGTGTCCCAGGGAATGACCACCTACATCAATGCGGTGCAGGAGGATACTCTTTCCTCCTATCCCTTGACCATCGAGGCGACTAATATTGACATCAACACCCTCATGGAGACCTTCATGGGCGTGGCTTCCAATGCGAAGCCGGACCACGATCTGGATGCGGTCTATTCCCAGTCGGTCATGTTCGATATGATCAACGCGCTGAATAATTTGGAGGCAACCGATAACGATCTTGCGTCCTTTAAGAAGTTCATTGACGCCGAGTTGAAAAAGCAAGCCGAGGAGGCTTCCCCTCTTCGGGATTCGCTCAGCGGCGTGCAGTACACCTATAACATGGATCTTCTGGTCTATACCGAAAATGTGGACGGAAAGATCATTCAGTCCGACACCCGTAAGCTTCTCTCCGAAGCCCTCAGCGAGCATTTCGGCATGTCCATGATGGGCATGATGGGCGGCGCCTCTGCCATGGGCAGCATGGGCGGGATGGGAAGCATGCCCATGATGGGCGGCGGCATCGGCTTGTGGTGCGAGATCCTTTCGGGCAAGGACGGGAGCCTGATCAGCCCCGTGGTGGAGAATCAGTACGATCTGGTTTACGGCTCCTGGCCCAACCAAGCCAACGAGATCGTTCTTGTTCTGAATGAGAATAACGAGCTGGACGATCTGACCCTTTATGCCCTCGGTCTGGAATCCAAGGAAGAGATCGACGCGGTCTTTGAGGCGGTTCTTGACAAAGAGGACATCAAAACCGAACGGAAATCCTGGAGCTATGAAGAGATCTGCGCCATGGAGTTCCGCGTGATCTTCAATTCCGATTGCTACACCAAGGATGAAAATACGGGTCTTTTCACCGACCGCAGAGAGACCGAAGCGGGCTTGCGGTATCTGTACGATAACGCCTACGAGCTGAAGGTCGTGGGGATCATTCGTCCCAACGAGGACGCCTCCGCCACCATGCTCACGGGCTCCATTGCCTACACCAAGGCTCTTACCGAATACGTGATCGAGCATTCCAAGGATTCCGCCGCTATCCTCGCCCAGCTGGCAGATTCCTCCACCGATATCTTCACGGGCTTGCCCTTCTCCGAAACCACGGGCTCCCTCAGCGATCAGCAGAAGGAAGCCGAATTCCGTGCCTACGTGGAAGGTCTTACCGCCGCACAGAAGGCGGACGCCTACGTGAAGATCATGAGCACCCCCTCCGCCGCTCAGCTGGAGACCTCTGTCAATCAGGCGATGGCGTCTATGGACCGTACCGCTATGGAGGAATCGCTGGTTCAGGTCATGATCGCCCAAATGGGTATGAGTGAATCTGAGGTCCGCTCCTATATCACGTCTATGAAGGACGATGATCTGACCACCTTGGTTCGTCAGATGGTCACCGAGCAGGTGAAGATGCAGTACGCCGCCGCCGTTCGTAAGCAGCTGGCGTCCATGACCTCCGAGCAGATGGTAATGGCTCTGACCATGGCTCTGCCCAATTACACCACCGAGCAATGCGCGCGGTATTACGACGAGGTTATGGAATTCTCCAAGTCCTCCTACGACAACAACCTGCAGATTCTCGGCTACGTGGATCTGGAGGATCCCTACACCGTCAATCTCTTCGCCTCCTCCTTTGAGAACAAGGACGTGATCGAAGAGGTTATC
>JAFPBP010000055.1 GCA_017424085.1 Clostridia bacterium | reverse complement strand
GGGATCAGACGGCAGAGCGAATGCTTTGTCAGCCAAGCCTACGATTGCCTGGTCTATCGCTTCACCTCGGAGCAGCCCGTATCCTGCACTCTGACCATGGAGCGGGCGCAGGATGCCTACACCTCTGCGCTGTCTGCGGATACCCTGCTTCTGAACGGGCGGATCACCTGGTTTGACGAGCCGAAGTATTACGGCTGCGGCGGCGAAGGGATCTCCTTCGGTGCGCGGCTGAAGATCGTCACAGACGGGGAGACCGAGGCGACCCATTCTGCGCTTTCGGTGAAAAACGCCACGCAGATCACCTTGTACGCCGCCTTTGCCACCAATTATAACGTGCAGACCTTCGACGTGGACGAAGCGAAGGATTATCGCAAGTCTCTCTGTGACTGCATGGATCGGATCGCGGCGTCGTCCTACGAGGAGATTCGATCTTCTCATATCTCCGATCATCAAGCCCGTTACGGCGCCGTTCGTCTGACGCTGGACGCTCCCGATCGCTCGGATATTCCCACCGACGTTCGTCTGCAGGCGATCAAGGACGGAGGCACCGACCCCGACCTGTGTGTTCTTTATTATAACTTCGGTCGTTACCTTCTGTTGGCAAGCTCGGGAGGCAACTCCACCCTCCCCGCCAACCTGCAGGGCATCTGGAGCCATGGGTTCCGTCCCGCGTGGGGTGCGGACTATCACACCAACATCAACGTTCAGATGAACTATTGGAACGCCGAGGTGGGGAACTGCTCCGAGACCACCGCCTCTCTGACCCATTTTGTGAAAAAGCTCAGCGAATTCGGGCGGAATACGGCGCGGGAGTTGTTCTTTGCCGACGGGTGGACGGTGAATCATACCACCGATATCTTCGGGCGCACGGGGGTTCACGACAGCGTGGACTGCGGGTTCTTCCCCATGGGCGGTCCCTGGATGAGCCTTTCCCTGTGGGAGCATTACGAATTCTCCGACGATTTGGACTATCTGAAGGAGATCTATCCCATCCTGCGGGACTCTTGTCGCTTCCTTTGCGGTTATCTCGTGGAGGACGGGCAGGGCAGATTGGTATCGTCTCCCTCCAACTCTCCCGAAAATCACTTTATCTACGATCATCCCGACGGGACCAAGAAACGTTCCATGCTCACCCAAGGAGCCACCTTCGATTTCGAGATCATCTATGCTCTGTTCACCCGCGTGATCTACGCCTCCGAGCTGCTGGGCGATCCCTCATTCGGGGCGAGGCTGAAGGAGGTTTTGGCAAAGCTGCCGCCCCTCCTCATCGGCGAGCGCTACGGCACCATCTGTGAATGGATCCGCGATTACGAGGAGCGGGAGCCGGGGCACCGTCATATTTCTCATTTGTTCGGGGTCTATCCCGCCGATCAGATCACCCAACAGACTCCCGAGCTGTTTGAGGCGGCGAAGCGGACCATTGCCCGCCGTCTGTCCTTCGGCGGCGGTCAAACGGGCTGGTCCCGTGCGTGGGTCGTGAATTTCTACGCCCGCTTCAAGGAGGGAGATCTTGCTTTGGACAGCATTTACAATCTCTTCTCCACCAATACCGACGCAAACCTCTTCGACCTGTGTCCGCCCCACATCTTCCAGATCGACGGCAATCTGGGTGCCTCTGCGGGCATCAGCGAAATGCTGATCCAGAGCCATCTGGGAGCCTTGGGGAACCGCACCGTGGAGCTGTTGCCCGCTCTCCCCGCTCAATGGGCGACGGGCTCGGTGAAGGGCTTGCGGGCGCGGGGCGGCTATACCTTCGATTTTGCGTGGAAGGACGGTCGCCTGACCCAAGCCACCGCAACCGCCTCCCGTGACGGCGTTTTGTCTCTCGTCGTTCCGCAGGGGGCAAGGGTATCCTCCGATCGTGTCTTTGCGGAAGAGAACGGTACGTTGACCTGTGCTCTTGCCGCAGGGGAATCTGCC
>JAFPBP010000054.1 GCA_017424085.1 Clostridia bacterium | reverse complement strand
GAGAACTTCGCAGGTCTCTGCTGTTTTGCAATCATAGACTTCTTAGCCATGGATTCTTCCTCCTTATTTGCTGAACGGTGCGCCCATCAGAGAGAGAAGATCTTTCGCTTCCTCATCGGTGGTTGCAGTGGTGACGAACATGATGTCCATGCCGCGGATGGCATCGATCTTTTCATATTCGATTTCGGGGAAGATCAGCTGTTCCTTCAGACCGAAGGCATAGTTGCCGCGGCCGTCGAAGGCGTTGGGATTGATCCCGCGGAAGTCTCTGACTCGGGGCAGAGCCACGTTGAAGAGACGATCCATGAATTCATACATTCTCTCGCCTCTCAGCGTAACCTTAACGCCAATGGGCATGCCCTGACGAACCTTGAAGTTCGCAACGGACTTTCTTGCCTTGCAGGCGATGGGCTTCTGACCGGTGATCGTAGCAAGATCGGTGGATACGGATTCGATGATCTTCGAGTTGTCCTTCGCGTCGCCGCAGGCAACGTTAATGACGATCTTGTCGATCTTGGGAATCTGCATAACGCTCTTGTAGTTGTACTTGTTCATTAAAGCAGGAGCAACTTCTTTGGTATAGGTTTCTTTCAATCTGGCCATTTTTTACTCCTCCTTAAAACTCTTTCTGGCACTTTTTGCAGTATCTGACCTTTTTGCCGTCAACCACTTTGGTGCCGGTACGGACAGCCTTATCGCACTTGGGGCAAACAGCCATGACCTTGCAGGCGTACATAGCGCCTTCGGTCTTGATGATGCCGCCCTGCTGATGCTGGCCGCGGGGCTTCAGGTGCTTGGAAACGATGTTCACACCTTCAACCATAACCTTACCTTCGGAGGGAGCGGTCGCAACGACCTTGCCGCGCTGACCCTTGCAACGACCGGAGATAACCTCAACGGTATCGCCCTTTTTCACGTGCAACGTATTCATCGTGTGTTCTCCTCCTTACAGTACTTCGGGAGCCAAGGACAGGATCTTAGTGAAATCCTTGTCTCTCAGTTCACGAGCGATGGGCCCAAAGATACGGGTCCCTCTGGGGTTCTTATCTTCTTTGATGATAACTGCCGCATTCTCATCGAAGCGGATGTAGGAGCCGTCGGCACGACGGACACCGTGCTTGCTGCGAACGACGACAGCCTTGACGACTTCGCCCTTCTTCACACCGCCGCCGGGGATGGCCTTCTTGACGGAGCAGACGATGATGTCGCCGATATTGGCATATCTTCTCCCGGTTCCGCCAAGCACGCGGATGCACATGAGTTCCTTCGCACCGGTGTTGTCGGCAACCTGCAGGAAAGTTTGCTGTTGAATCATACTCTAACTCTCCTTTATTTCGCTTTTTCAATCATCTGGACGAATCTCCATCTCTTGTCCTTGGACAGGGGACGGGTCTCCATGATGAGGATCTTATCACCGGTGTGGCACTCGTTATTCTCGTCGTGAACCTTCAGTTTCACGGTTCTCTTCATAACCTTGCCGTACATGGGATGTCTTTCGTTCTCCATGATGGCGACGACGACGGTTTTATCCATCTTATCGGAAACAACGAGACCGGTTCTGGTTTTTCTCAAATCTCTTTCCATTCTTCTGCCTCCGGCTCTCAGCCTTTGATTTCGTTTTCACGAATTACGGTCTTCACCCGAGCGATATCCTTGCGGAGATCAGCGATGCGGATGGGGTTATCGAGCTGGTTGGTCGCATGCTGAAAACGAAGAGCAAACAGTTCCGCCTTCAGGTCTGCGAGCTTCTTGTCGAGATCGGCAGGAGTCATAGCTCTGAGTTCTTTTGCGGTCATTATTCTGCACCTCCGTCAACGATAGCGTCCAGATCGGCCTTGTTGTAGAACTTGGTCTTCACGGGAAGCTTGTGGCTGGCAAGACGCATAGCCTCACGAGCAACTTCCTCGGAAACGCCGTTCATTTCGAACAGGACACGACCGGGCTTAACAACTGCAACCCAGTATTCGGGAGAACCCTTACCGGAACCCATTCGGGTTTCAGCGGGCTTTTCGGTTACGGGCTTGTCGGGGAAAATCTTAACCCAGACCTTACCGCCACGCTTGGTGTAACGGGTCATGGCGATACGGGCGGCTTCAATCTGATTGCTGGTAATCCAGGCGGGTTCGGTAGTGACAAGACCATATTCACCACTGGTAATACGGTTGCCGCGATAGGCCTTACCCTTCATGCGTCCGCGATGAACGCGTCTGTACTTAACCCTTTTTGGCATTAACATGGCGTTTGCCCTCCTTTACCAGAGACTTCTTCAGGATCTCGCCTTTGTAGATCCAAACCTTGATACCGATACGGCCGTAGGTGGTCTTCGCTTCGGCGAAGCCGTAGTCGATGTCGGCTCTCAGGGTCTGCAGGGGAATGGTTCCCTCGTGATAATGCTCGCTACGAGCGATTTCAGCGCCGCCCAGACGGCCGCTTGCGTTGACCTTGATACCCTTGGCGCCGCACTTCATGGTGCTGTCGATGGACTTACGCATAGCACGACGGAAGGAGATACGCTTTTCCAGGTCAGCGGCGATCCGCTCTGCAACCAGAGTTGCGTTCAGATCGGGGCGCTTTTCTTCGACGATGGTGAGAGCGACGGGCTTGCCGATCAGCTTCTCAACAGCGAGACGAAGCTTTTCAATATCCTGACCGCCCTTACCGATAACGATACCGGGACGAGCGCAGTGGATGAAGATACGAACTCTCTTGGAGGCGTCGCGTTCGATCTCGATCTGAGGAACGCCTGCCTGAGCGATTCGATTTTTAATGAACTTTCTGATCTTATCGTCTTCAACGATCAAGTCGCCGAACTGTTCGTCACGAACGAACCATCTGGAATCCCAATCCTTGATGACGCCGACACGCAGACCGTGCGGATTAACTTTTTGTCCCATATTGACCCTCCCTTATTCTTTCTCGGCGAGAACGATGGTAACCTGAGACGTTCTCTTGAGGATAGTATCTGCGGAACCGCGCCCTCTGGGCATCATCCGCTTCATGGTGGGGCCGGGGCCGACGTAGCATTCCTTAACGTACAGCTTGGAAACGTCCATGCCGTGGTTGTTCTCCGCGTTAGCAGCGGCGGACTTCAACAGCTTCAGGCAAGGAGCGCTTGCTGCCTTCGGCGTATGGGTGAGGATCGCAGCTGCGGTCCCAAGGGGTTTATTCCGGATCAGGTCCAGAACGATCTTGACCTTTCTGGGGGTGATACGGAGACCTCTCAAATAAGCTCTTGCTTCCATATTATTTCAGTAACCTCCGTTATTTCGATGTGTTCGATGCTTTGGATCCGGAGTGGCCCTTGAAGGTACGAGTGGGAGCAAATTCGCCCAGCTTGTGACCTACCATGTCTTCCGTAACGTATACGGGAACATGCTTTCTGCCATCGTGGACCGCAAAGGTGTGGCCGACGAATTCGGGGAAAATGGTGGAGGCGCGAGACCAGGTCTTCACAACTCTCTTTTCACCCTTCGCATTCATATCGTCTACCTTTTTCATCAGAGACGCTTCGACGTAAGGTCCTTTTTTAATACTTCTTCCCATCTGTCACACCTCCATTATTTCGCATTTCTGCGCTTCACGATGAACTTGTTGGACTTGTTCTTCTTCTTGCGGGTCTTGTAACCGAGAGCGGGCTTGCCCCAAGGAGTTACAGGACCGGAACGGCCGATGGGAGCGCGGCCTTCACCACCACCGTGGGGGTGGTCGCAGGGGTTCATGACGGAACCGCGGACGGTGGGACGGATGCCCATGTGGCGGGTCTTACCTGCTTTACCCAGGGAGATGTTCTCGTGATCCTGATTGCCGACGGAGCCGATGGTGGCTTTGCAGCGCAGGGAAACGAGGCGAACCTCACCGGAGGGAAGACGAACCTGAGCGTAACCGTTTTCCTTAGCCATCAGCTGAGCTGCGGCGCCGGCGGAACGGACCAACTGAGCACCCTTGCCGGGGTGAAGCTCGATGTTGTGGATATAGGTACCCATGGGGATGTTCTCCAGGGGCAGGCAGTTACCGACTTTGATGTCGGAAGCGGAGCCGGAGTAAATCACGTCTCCAACGTTCAGGTTCTGAGGAGCGAGGATGTAAGCCTTGGTGCCGTCCTCGTACTGAACCAGAGCGATGTTAGCGGTACGGTTGGGGTCGTATTCGATGGTCAGAACGGTAGCGGGAGCATCGACGGTGTTTCTCTTGAAGTCGATGATTCTGTACTTTCTGCGGTTACCGCCGCCTCTGTGGCGAACGGTGATACGACCGTAGCTGTTTCTGCCGGAGTATTTCTTCAGCGTAGCAAGAAGGGAGCGTTCCGGCTTGTCGCAGGTGATCTCCTCGAAGGTGGAGACGACCATAGTTCTGCGCGACGGAGTGGTCGGTTTAAATCTTCTGGTAGGCATTTCAGTCACTCTCCTCTTACATCAAGCTGTCGAAGAATTCGATGGTCTTGGAGTCTTCGGTCAGGGTGACGATCGCTTTCTTGAAGGAAGCGGTGGTACCGGAAGTGTAACCCATTCTCTTATGCTTACCGTCGTAGTTCATGACATTGACGGATGCGACCTTGACTTTGAACAGCTCTTCGACTGCTTTCTTAATTTCGATCTTATTGGCATCCTTCGCGACCTTAAACGTGTACTTTTTCTGATTCCGGACCAGATCCATACTGTTTTCGGTGATCACGGGAGTGATGATGATATCCTGTGCGAATTTCATCACTTGTACACCTCCTCAACTTTGTTGACAGCCTCTTTGGTGATGACGAACTTGTCGTGGTTGACAATGTCGTATACGTTCAGAGTGTTGACGCAAGCGGTCTTGACGCCTTCAATGTTGCGGGCGCTCTTAATGACGGTAACGTCGGGAGCGGGCATAACAACGAGAGCCTTTTCTTCGACCTTCAGGGCCTTCAGAACGTTGACCATGCTCTTGGTTTTGATTTCGTCAAAAGCCAGAGTATCGAGAACGATCAGATTGCCTTCCGCAACCTTCGCGGACAGAGCGGACTTCATCGCAACTCTCTTCGCCTTCTTGTTGACGGAGTATCTGTACTTGCGGGGCTTGGGACCGAGGGCGATACCGCCGTGAGTCCACTGGGGAGAACGGGTAGAACCCTGACGGGCACGGCCGGTTCCCTTCTGGCGCCAGGGCTTCTTGCCGCCGCCGCTGACTTCGGAACGGGTCAGGGTGGACTGGGTGCCGTGACGACGATTTGCAAGATAGTTCTTCACCATCTCGTGCATCAGAGGAACGTTGATCTGAGCGCCGAAGATGCTGTCGGAAAGTTCCATTTCGCCGGCTTCGTTGCCGAGCATATCGTAAACTTTAATTTTCATTGCACTTTCCTCCTATCTTATTTCTTGACGGCGGTCTTAACGATGACCAGTCCGCCGTTGGGGCCGGGGATTGCACCCTTGATGGCGATCAGGTTGTTTTCACCGTCAACCTTCACAACGGAGAGGTTCTGGATGGTGACCTGCTCGCTGCCCATGTGTCCGGGCATGCCCTTACCCTTCATAACCTTGGAGGGAGTGGAGTTTGCACCCATGGAACCCTGGTGTCTGTGATAACCGGAGGTACCGTGAGTCATGGGCTGTCTGTGGAAACCGAGGCGCTTAATGGTGCCCTGGTATCCCTTACCCTTGGAGATGCCGGTAACGTCAACCACGTCGCCTGCGGCGAAAACGTCTGCTTTCAGAACGTCGCCCACGTTCATGGCGTCGCTGTTATCCAGCTTGAATTCCTTCAGAACGCGCTTGTAAGCGATCTGTGCTTTGTCATAGTGACCTTTAACGGGCTTAACAACCAGCTTCTCGCGGATGTCTTCAAAGCCCAACTGAACGGCGCTGTAGCCGTCGGTTTCCGCCGTCTTCTTCTGAACGACGGTGCAGGGGCCGGCTTCCACCACAGTTACGGGAACGACGTTGCCGTTCTCGGTGAACAACTGGGTCATACCGATCTTTCTGCCGATAATTCCTTTTTCCATTTTCAAAAGCTCCTTTCGGTTATTGGTTGATCCGGAAAGGGGATCAACTTGACCGTATACCGCATTTTGCGGTACCGAATGACTTCTTTTTTCCGAGGCAAGTCATGTTCTCCTCATTCTGCATGGCTCAGGATTGATTAAAGTTTTACTTCGATTTCGACGCCTGCGGGAAGGTCTACGCCCATAAGAGCTTCGACAACCTTCTGCGAGGGCTTGAGAATGTCGATCACGCGCTTGTGAGTGCGGGTCTCGAACTGTTCGCGGGAGTCCTTATATTTGTGGACAGCACGCAGAATGGTGATGATCTCGCGCTCGGTGGGAAGGGGAACGGGCCCCGACACCTTCGCACCCATACGGGTAGCGGTTGCAACGATCTTTTCACATGCCTGATCAACCAGGTGGTGATCGTAGGACTTCAGTCTGATTCTCATTTTTTCGGTTCCTGCCATAGCTTTTCGCCTCCTTAAGTATTTGGGAAGAATCTGTTCGGACAAAATTTTATCCGACCAGACTTGGGCGATGAAAAACCGAACACTGCGCCGAGCGTTTCCTGCTCCGTACATAAAAATCGGATCAGGGCAAGCTGATCCAATCGACCGAGAGACGCGCACTGAGGCGCAATCTGTCAGGAACGTGCGCTGAGCGGTAAAGCGGTTTGCCTTACATCAACTAAGTTCGGTTTCATCCAATTTGAAATCGGATACGGCTCCCCCGGAACTACCTGCCGCCCAAATGCGGAATTTCAGCAACCTCCGGGATCATAGCCTACTTTGCCATGCTCTGCTATTATACCACAAATAAAGCCCTATGTCAACCCCATTTTTGAAAATAATTTCG
Organism: Clostridia bacterium; assembly: GCA_017424085.1. Lineage (GTDB taxonomy): Bacteria > Bacillota > Clostridia > Oscillospirales > UBA644 > RGIG995. The sequence continues at coordinate 3,262 of JAFPBP010000054.1, read as the reverse complement.
AACTTTTTGCAAACTCAAAATCACCCCTCCGATGCCACAAAAAAACCATTGTTTTCGCAGTTTTACCTGTTGACTTTTTCACATTTTTCGTGTACAATAATACTGTAAACAAAATACACCCCAAAGAAAAGAGGTTATACAAGATGGAAGAAAGAGATGACGTAATCGTTCTGACCGACGAAGAGGGCAACGAAGCGGACTTCATGGTAATCGACGGCGTTGAATACAACGGCAAGACCTACCTGATGCTGGTTGCCGCCTGCGAGATCGACGACGACGAGAGCGAAGCGATCATGCTGCGCATCGACGAAGAAGAAGGCGAAGAGATCCTCGTTTCGGTTGACGACGAGGACGAATTCAAAGCCGTTGCCGCTCTGTTCGAGGAGAACTACGAGGACAACGAGGAATACGACGTCCTTACGCCGGACGACGCGGAATAAGTTTCCTTGCATATACGCGTACGCGCGCGTATAATATAATAGGAAGACAACCCATTCCTGCGTGACACGATTTTTATGATTTTTGTTAAAACCTACACCTATACTAAGGGATTCTCTCTTCCCGTGCGGGGATGCAGACCTCCCGCCGCAGACTGCCTTTGAGCCTCTGCCAAGCGGACGCTGGGAGCACAAAACACGGGAGTGGATTCAACCCGCCCTGCTGTCAAGCAGGTTTACGAGATCATAACACCGTTTTCGGTGGCACCAAAAAAACGACCATGTGGGAAGAAAATGAACGGAGACATTTGTCTCCGTTCGTTTTTTATCTCAAATTACAGCAAACTCACTCTTCCAACACCGAAAGGGTCAGGCTTCCGCCGATACCGTTGATGGAAGAATCGGACTTCGCAAGGAGCAGGCAACGCAGCTCAAAGGAACGGCGATCCCGAATCCTCAGGGGAACCGACACCGACTTCTTGAATTCGGGGGTAGCTTCAAAGATCAGCTCCCCGTCCAGATAGATCTCCATGCGATCGCAGATCACCGAGGCGAATTCCAGGGAGGGAACCCCGTTTTCGGGAAGGATCTCGGGCAACTCCACGGGGATGCGAAGCTCACGCCAGCCTTGGGTGAAGTCGCGGGGCAGGTATCTACCAAACCGTTCCGCATCCAGAGCCACGGGTGCGAAGGAGTTCATATCGTTTTCGGCGTAGACCCGCTTGGGATCGGGCTTTTCCTCCGAATTGGCAACGGAGGTGAGAATTCCCGAAACGGCACGGTTGGGCTTGGAGGGAATATAGTCGGGGCAGGGCTCATCCACCACGTCAAAGCTGACCGATGCACTCTCCAGCCCATCGCAGGAGGCGGTGAGAGTCAGCGCGGTTGCGTTCAGATCTGCGGTGACGAGAACCTGACAAAGCCCGCAATACAAATGGCGGTAAGGCATGTGATCGGGCTCGTGGCTGTTGGGATCTCCGTTCCCCACGCCCGCAACGATGCCGTCGCCCTCCACAGAGAAGCGAATGAGATGGGACGCGGTGGGAACTTCAACGCCCTGAGCGTCCACCACCGAAACGCGAACGGGAACCGTATCCTGTCCGCCGTTTCCGATCTGCGTACGGTCGGGAATCAAACGGACCGCAACGGGGTCTCCCGCCGTATTCTGCTCCGCATGCGCCACAGCAACGCCGTTCCGATATCCCACGGCAGAGATCTTGCCCGCCTCAAAGGGCACGCTCCATTCGTTCTGCTCGCAGGGATCGTTGTCCCGCACGCCCAAAGAGCGGCCGTTGAGGATCAGCTCCACCGTATCGCAGTTGGAGACGGTCATGACCCGAATCGTCTTCCCTTCCTCCCAATTCCAATGGGGCAGGATGTGGATCATGGGCTCGTCCAAAAAGACAGCCTGATTGAAATAATAGGAATCCTTGGCAAAGCCGCAGGTATCCATAATGCCGAACTGGGAGGAGCAGGAGGGCCAGGTGAAGGGGGTGGGCTCGCCCCGATAGTCAAAGCCGGTCCACAGGAATACCCCTGCAAAGAAATCGTTATCCCGCACGACCTTCCAGTTATTGCGCACCGAATCGCCCCAAGGCACGATCTCCTCGTCGTAGTTGTTCAACACGTGCGCCCCCTCGCGGTCGCTTTCGTAGCATCCGCGGGTGGTGACGGCGCTGTTATTTTCACTGCCGAGGATCATCTTATCGGGATAAGCGGCGTGAATGCGGACGACGCGGGCAGGCGAATAGTTGCGCCCCAGCACGTCCATGTAATCCCCCGAGCCTCCCTTGTGGAAGTCATCGTTGACCGCACCGAGCACGGGACGGGTGGTATCGTATTTACGGACCAGACTCCGCAGACGGCGGAAGATCGCCGCCCCCTCGGGAGTATTCTGCAAGCCCTCCTCGTTGAAGATGGAATAGAAGATCACCGACGGGTGATTTCGGTCCCGCAGAACCATGGTCTCCACGTTGCGGCGCACGTCCTCACGGGTCTCCAGAAAACGGTTTTCGTCCATGACGATCATGCCGTATTCGTCGCAGGCGTCCAGGATCTCCCGCGCGGGCAGGTTGTGGGAGCAGCGATAGGCGTTGCTTCCCATCTCCTTGAGGCGACGGATGCGGAAATATTGAATGGAATCGGGGACGGCAACGCCAACCCCGGCGTGGTCCTGATGATTACAGGTTCCCTTCAGCTTCAAGGGACGGTCGTTGAGGAAAAATCCCTTGTCGGGGTCCAGACGGAAGGTGCGGAAACCGATACGGACCGCATCCCGATCCACCGATTCCCCCTCCCGAAGCAGATCGACCTGCACGGAGTAGAGGTTAGGATCGTCTACGTCCCACCGCTTGGGCGCGGTTACGGGGAGAGAAACCACCGTTTTTGCCTTTCCGTCGGCAGGGCAGCAGACCGCGTCACCCATAGCCTCGCCGAGAATCGTCTCTCCGTCACAGAGGCGAACACGCACCGCCGCCGACGCATCCTCGTAGGCGGAATTTTCCAGCGTGGTCTCCACCTCCACCGTCCAGCCCTCGTTGGCGGGATCGGTGAGCACGGGATTTGCCCAGACGCCGTTATGAGCGATGTGAAGGTTGTCCTTCACGTAAAGATTCACGTGTCGGTAAATGCCTGCGCCCTCGTACCACCAACCCGAAAGGGTCTTGCCGTCCACGGAAACGGCAAGAGTGTTGATCCCGCCGTAATACAGACGATCGGTCACGTCCACCACAGTTTCGGTATAGGGCTCAAAGCAACGCCCCACCAACGAGCCGTTCAGATAGATCTTCGCCGCCTTGGAAATGCCGTCGAAGACCAACAGGGCG